>JAYWGD010000413.1:0-1729 GCA_043778435.1 Myxococcales bacterium
GCCTCACGCGCCTGGGTCGTGACGGCCGAGAGTTGGGCCAAAACGTCGTCTACGATGTGTTCGACATCGGCCGCACTGAGGGCAATCTCGTGTTGCCCGAAGACCCCACCCTTAGCCCGCGGCATGCACGCATTCTGCGAGACGGTGCCCATTGGCAGCTTGCCGATTTGCGCTCTTCGAACGGAACCTTTCTGCGCATTCGCGGAGACGCGGGCGTCGAAAGCCGTCAGGGTGTGGTTCTCGAAAACGGCACCACGTTCTGGATGGGGCATCAACTGCTTCGCTTCGAGACCATCAATCGCAGCGCCCTGAGTGCGGTCAGATTGGACGATCACACGATTGCCGCTGGAGTGGACGACCGAGACTTGCGTGCACGAATCGTTGTCTGCTCCCGCGCGCAGCTCGCTCTCGATGTTGCTTACCTACGCGGAGAGTTCGTCATTGGTAGGGAATCTGGCCATATGGTGTTTCCGAACGACGGTTACATGTCTCGACGACATGCAATCATCCGGCAAGAAGATGGCCAAGGTCCGTTCCGCCTGTATGATTTGGGTTCCTCCAATGGCACATTCGTCCGAATCCAAAGCGACGTCGCACTTGAGCATCACGATCAAATTCGGGTGGGCGATCAAGTGTTCCGTGCAGAACTTTTCACGAACTCGGGCAAGGACTCGACATGACGCAGACTGAGCTCTCTTCGAACCTCGCCGCTGGCGACACATCCTCCCTGTCTACCGAGTCAAAAGCACTGCGTGTACGCTTGTGCGCCAGCACGGATGTGGGGCGTGAACGCGCCCATAATGAGGACAACTATCTCGTCGCCGATTTGGGCGCGGCGGAGCGAACGCCTGAAAAGCAAACACACACGTTTACCATCACCGAACGCGGACTGCTTCTGGCCGTTTGTGATGGCATGGGCGGAGCTGCGGCAGGCGAAGTTGCTAGCCAGATGGCGGTCGATACATTGTACGAGTGCATGCGCGCGCCGCAAACAGCGCCGTCGCGCGAAGAGCTCGCCCGCCATCTCATTCAGACGGTCGAAGAGGCCGGCTCGCGCATCTTCAATCAGGCAACGGCCAATCGCGACATGCGAGGCATGGGAACGACCGTCACGGCCGCTGTGTTCAGGGATGAGAATGTTTTCTTGGCCCAAGTGGGCGACTCGCGCGCCTACTTGGTCCGCGCCGGTGTCGTGACGCAGGTGACCCGCGATCAGTCCTTGGTCAACAAGCTCATCGAGGCCGGACAGCTCACTGAAGAAGAAGCCGAGAGCTACGAGCATACCAATATCATCTTACAAGCATTGGGCACCTCGGACCGCGTCGAGGTCGACCTCACGCACGCAGACATTCGTCCCGGCGACTTGTTGATGCTCTGCTCCGATGGCCTCTCGGGCATGCTCAAGAAAGACGGTTTGGAAGCCATTTTGCTAGGTGATACGGACCCCGAAGTGCTTTGCACCAAGCTCATCGCAGGAGCAAACGCAGCCGGTGGAAGCGACAACATCACCGTGATTGTGATGTCTGTAGAGCAGGGCGAGCCCGCCAAAAAGGCCGTGGTGGACGAGCAGGTTCGCTACAAGAAGTTTAGCTTGCCAAAATACTCTTTCCAAGTGCCTTTGCTTCGACGCGATTGACGATGAGCACATCAATTAAGTCCATCAATTCAGGCTCAATGTCGCGGGCAGGGGCGGCATTCAGCATTATTTTTGTGCCAGCTTTGGCGGCCC
>JAYWGD010000414.1:0-4776 GCA_043778435.1 Myxococcales bacterium
TGAGCACCCAGGTGGTGCAGCGAAGGGTCACCCACCTCTAGTTGAGCATCCACAGAGCCACGGCCATCGAATACAAAGCAGTGTCCAGTATAGTGCGCGCCGCCGCAGCGCTCCAGGTAGCGGAGGATTCCACCTTCCAACTGATACACATCCTTAAAACCAACAGATTCCAAATAAGGTGCGGCCTTCTCGCAGCGAATGCCACCCGTGCAAAAAGCCACGACTCGGGTGTTGTGCAAAGCTTCAGGCAGCGCTTTTGCGGCATCGGCGAATTGGGTAAACCTGTCGATGTGTAGATCGAGCGCACCGTCGAAGGTACCTACGCCTACTTCAAAATGATTGCGTGTGTCGATGAGCGTGACGGGCAGGCCCGCGTCGAGCCAACGCTTGAGTTCCTCCGGTGTGACCGTGGGCGAGAGCGGAGCTTTGGCGAGCAAATCCGAATGTCCAAACGTGATGATCTCGCGTTTCAGGCGTACTCGCATGCGATTGAAAGGCTGCAGCTCTGAGTCGCTGCGTTTAAAATCCATATTGGCCGTGGCGGCGTCGGATTCCAGATGCTTGCGGAATGCATCACAAGCCGCTTCGCTGCCAGCGACGAAGACGTTGATGCCCTCGGGTGCAAGCAAGATGGTGCCCTTAACCCCAACTGACTTGCAGGCAAAAAGCAGTGCCGCACGGCGCGCGGCAAGTGCATCAAGGGTCACAAAACGATAGCTGGCTAGGTTGACGATGCTCATCGCGGCTCCGCGCATATCACGTCTGATGACGCTCGATACAAGCGCGGGATGCGGATGCGCCGCTCGTGCATTGTGCATCACCTCGCGAAAACAAAGAACAACCAGCCTGAGCGCTGTTGCTCTCAGGCTGGTTGTTCTCACTTTGGTGACCCCAACGAGATTTGAACTCGTGTTACCGGCGTGAGAGGCCAGTGTCCTAACCGCTAGACGATGGGGCCAAACACTCTATCTAAAGTATTCACTAACACACACGACTCTGCGGTTGGGGAACTAGGATTCGAACCTAGATAGGCGGAATCAGAATCCGCAGTCCTGCCATTAGACGATTCCCCATCTGTATGGGAAAGGGCAAAGACGCCCTCGCAGCAACGCGGCTTATGCCACGCGAAATTCCTTTGCGTCAATAGGTCGTATGCATGGGCACGCACTTTTCATCGCGCAGAATCCGCGCCTTGCGCATTCCCTTCTTGACCGGGGCGCTGCGCGGCTTAGTTTGCGCCGTTATGAAAATTCGCCCACTCTCCGATCGCCTTGTTGTGCGCCGCAGCGCCGAAGAAACTACGACCAAGAGCGGTCTCGTCATCCCCGACACCGCCAAAGAAAAGCCGCTGGAAGCTGAAGTGGTGGCCGTCGGCCCAGGCAAAACACTCAAAGACGGCACTGTGAGTCCGCTTGATGTAAGGGCCGGCGAGAAGATTTTGTTCGGCAAGTACGCCGGCACTGAAGTGAAGATCGACGGCATCGAACATATCCTGCTTCGCGAAGACGACGTTCTCGCGGTCATTGGATGAATCAATTGTATTCTGCACAAATCAAAGGAAATAAAAAATGAGCGCAAAGCAAATCGTTTACAGCCGCGGAGCTCGCGGTCGCATCTTGTGTGGCGTGAACACCTTGGCAGACGCGGTCAAAGTGACGCTAGGCCCCAAGGGACGCAACGTCGTGATTGAGAAGAGCTACGGCTCGCCTGTGGTCACCAAGGACGGCGTGACAGTCGCCAAAGAGATCGAACTCGCCGACAAGTTCGAGAATATGGGCGCCCAGATGGTGCGTGAAGTGGCCTCGAAGACCAACGACAAAGCGGGCGATGGCACCACCACTGCCACCGTGCTCGCGCAGGCGATTTACGGACAGGGCTTAATGCTGGTCGAGGCGGGCCACAACCCCATGGACATCAAGCGAGGCATCGACAAGGCCGTCGAGGTCATGGTTGCTGAGATCAAGAAGCTCGCGATCCCCACACAAGACAAGGAACACATCACGCAAGTGGGCACCATCAGTGCGAACGGCGATTTGGCCGTGGGTGAGATGCTCGCAGACGCGATGGAAAAAGTTGGCAAAGAAGGTGTCATCACTGTCGAAGAAGCCAAGGGCATGGAGTCGGCTCTCGAGGTCGTCGAAGGCATGCAGTTCGACCGCGGCTACTTGAGCCCCTACTTCGTGACCAACACCGAGAAGATGACGGCCGAGCTCGAGAACGTGGCCGTGTTGCTCTCGGAAAAGAAGATCAGCTCGCTACAAGAGATCTTGCCCATCCTGGAGCAAGTCTCGCGTGATGGCACGACGCTGCTCATCGTTGCGGAGGATGTCGATGCCGAAGCGCTCGCAACCTTGGTCGTGAACCGCCTCCGCGGCTTGCTCAAGGTCTGCGCGGTAAAGGCTCCAGGTTTTGGCGATCGTCGCAAAGAAATGCTCAAAGACTTGGCCGTGCTTACGGGCGGCACGGTGATTTCCGAAGAGCTAGGCATGAAGCTGGACCAAGTTCAGATCTCGCAGCTCGGACGCGCCAAGCGCGTGAGCATTGACAAGGACACCACCACCGTGGTGGACGGCGCCGGCAAGGCGGAGGACATTAAGGCACGCTGCGAGTCGCTCAAGAAGCAAATCGAAAACACCACCTCGGAGTACGACAAAGAGAAGCTTCAGGAGCGTTTGGCAAAGCTGTCTGGCGGCGTCGCGGTGGTGAAGGTGGGCGCGCATACGGAGACCGAAATGAAGGAGAAAAAGGCCCGCGTCGAGGACGCATTGCATGCCACGCGTGCGGCTGTGCAAGAGGGCGTGGTTCCCGGCGGCGGCGTTGCATTGATTCGTGCAGCCAAGGCGCTCGACGGTCTCAAACTCGATGGCCAGCAGCAGTTTGGCGTCGAGCTGATCCGCAAAGCCGTCGAGGCTCCTTTGCGTCAGATTGCCAAGAACTGCGGCACCGACGCTGCGGTGGTGGTGCAGAAGGTTAAAGAGGGCACGGGCAACTTTGGTTTCAACGCCGCCACCGAAGTTTTCGAAGACATGGTGAAGGCCGGTGTCATCGATCCTGCCAAGGTCGTGCGCTCAGCGCTTGAGTTTGCAGCGAGCGTTGCGGGCATGATGCTCACCACCGAGGCCATCATTGCCGACAAGCCCAAGAAGGAAGCTGCAAGCGCGGGCGGCGGCGGCGGCGGTATGGGCGGCGGCATGGGCGACTTCGACATGGACTGAGCCCATTCGCGCGCGGTTCAGCGTGCTTGAGGCCCTCAGTGAGCTCCAAAGGCTTGCTGGGGGCTTTGTTTGTCGTACGCTTGGAGCATGATGCTCCGCTCTACGGTGTTTGCGTGTTTTTTTCTCAGCGTCGCGGCATTCGCCAAAGGACCGCCTAAAGTCGAGACGACAGTGCTCGAGGCGCCGGAGTTTACAGCGCAGCCCGATGGGAGCTCCGAGCTCATCTTTGTGCTCCGTGGCGCGCCAGCTCAGCCGAGTCTGCAGAACCAGGGAGGGCGGTGGCTGCTCCAGTTCGCTTTGCCGGTGAGTCTGGGTGTGCAGGCCAAGCGTCCGCTGCTAACCGAAGCGTTCGGTGGATCGCTTCAAAGCGTGCGCATGATCCACACAAAGAAAAGCGTGCAAGTAGCACTTACTGTGAATGCTGGGTCCGTTCCCATCCTGAGTGCGGATGCGCCCAGTGGAGACACCGTGCGTGTGCATGTGCTCATTCCCGCCGTGCCGAAAAGCTCTTCGGCGGCCTTGCCATCCGCAAAAGAGTAGCGCTGCTATTCGTAGCAAAACTCCGGTGTCGCAAGGCAAATCCGCGTGGTCGGCGGACTACCTTGGCCTTGGAGCCAACGGATGTCTGGCGTGTCTCGTCGCGATGTTTGGTTGGCGATGAGCAATTTGTGCTCAGACAGGCGAACGAAGGATGGGAACGCGGTGTCGCCCGCCGAGGGGAAATAGAACAAACACACAGGTTTGCGCGCGGCCTGGTCTACCTTGTGGAGCGCTGTGCGCTTCGGGCGGAGCGAATGGTTGAGCGAAATGGCGTTGCTGTCGCAGCGCGAAAAAAAGCGCACTTGTGGCCTCGTCGTAGGCTTTGACCGGGTCGCGCCGTGCGAGGATGTAGATGTCCTCGCCGTGCGCAAACATCTTCGGCGAGTCATAGCGCTCGGGCACGCTCGGGGACGAGCACGTCCACGTTCCCAGCGCACTTAGTGGTGCGGTACATCGGTGGCTGACGAAGCCGGACGTGTCGCCATCTTCGTCGCGTGCAATGGCCCGCACAAGGGTGACCACACTCAAATTCCACCTCGCTTACGCCTCCGCGGTACACAATGCCGTCGCTTGCCAGTGGAGCCCAGTAGCTCGCATCCGTGCTTTGCGTGAGGAGTGCACTTATCTCTGAAGTGCCAGTCTGGTAGTGATTTCCCTCATAGCTCGAGCGATACACCACTCCGTTGTACTCCTTCAGGCTCTACGTGACTTCCCCCGGAGTCCCATTGCTCAAGTGGTGACCAGCCGCCACGAGGCAACTTGCGAGTGCGCCATTGCGCCTTCGGCTCAAACGCGGTGGGGTTGGTTCCCGCTTGAAAAAATTGGAAGTAGAGCTCCTCACCGTACGAAACCAACGGCGGCTCGCGCGCATCGTCACCTCTGTTTCAAATGTGTCGTTGGCGCCCCGATCTCCCGAAGAGATGACATAGAGTCTGGTCAGGTTCTAGGCACAGCGCCTTAGGGGTCGTGCGCCGCGCCGTGTAGAGACGACCATGATGCACCCCGGTAAGGGTCTACTTTG
>JAYWGD010000415.1:0-1723 GCA_043778435.1 Myxococcales bacterium
CTGCGTTCGCGAAATTGGATGCGGCAGAACGCGGCAAGCTGATTGCTTCTTTGGCGCCCGATCTGATCTCTAAGATGGCAGGCTTGGCACCTGTTGCAGCGCCCGATGGTCGCGTTGCGCCCGACGCCACTGTGCCCTACAAAGACGCTGCATTCGCTCTTCTTTCCTCGGAAAAACCAAAGCTTATTGCGGATCCTGCGATTGAAAAGGCGCTCACCGAAGCGGTCATCAAATGGAACCAAACCAGCTTTGAAGCACGCATCGACAATGCCGCGCAGGCCTTTGGTGTGGAGCAGATGCTTCAATTCTTTAAGGCACCTGCCGTCAAGAATATCCCTGTGCTTATGACGCCCACCGCGTACCGCTTGGACCGTATGTCGAAGCTTGTGGCAGACCTGGGCGACGACGAGACCAAGGCTCGCGCATCCACCGCACTTGTGGCCGTCGCGCGCAAAGTCGACACAACGGAATGGTTGGATTCTACACGCAAAGAGGTGCAAGCTGCTTGGACCAAGAGCAACACCAAGTACACGAAGGAGCAGCTTGAAAAGCAGACGGTGGGCTCGCAAGACCGCAAGTTCTCCGAAGACATCATGCCTGCGATGAAGCGCATTGGTGGTCGTCCAGTGGTGCAGTATCTGCTGGAGGTTGCAAGCGATCCTAAGCGCAGCGAGGACCGGCGCAAGCTCGCTTTTGCGGCGCTCGAAGGCCGTGTCGACAAGGCTCAGCCAGAAGATACCGCCAAGCTTTTCGCGGTTGGCGCGGACGAGAAGACCTCGGACGAAGTGCGCACCATGGCATTTGCGCGTTTGGGCGAATTGCCCAAAGAAGCTGTAAAAGACCAGCTTTTTGCCTTGTTCACGGCCAAGACCTGGAAGACTCGCTACCTCGCCGCAGGCATCGTGCTCAAGAGCTCAACACCGAAAGATTTGCCTGAATTCCTCGCCAAGTTGCCAGCGGGGTCGAAGCCCACTTCTGCACTCACCGAGGGCCTCACGTACGGCGCGCTGATTCGTCAAATGCCTGATGCGCCCGGCACGCGTCGCGAGATGGACGCCGCGCTCAAGAGCCGGTCGTTCAGCGCCAAAATGACGGCGCTAGGCTACTTTCAAAATGGGTCAAAGAACGACGCTGCCGCGGTGGGCACGTTGAAGGGCGACAAAGCACCTGTGCCCACGTGCACCGATGCCGAAGAATGCGGTTGGACCTGCGCCTTTGTGGCGTCGGCAGGCAAAGAGCCCGAGATGCGTGTTGTGAAGACCTTAGGCGACGTTGCCACGGTGTGCATCGAGCCTACACTTCATTGAGCGCTCGACGGGGTGTGTGCGAGCTGAGGAGACCACGTCAATGACCGGAGATCCGAACAAGAAAACTGCGCGTACGTTTCAGTGTCGAGATGTCTTGTGGGACAGCTTCGACATGATGGCACGCGATCTGGATTGCAGTGTGGATTACCTCATCAATGAGGCCATGAAACATTACGGCAAGCAGCGAAATATCTCGTCAACGATGTCGGGCGGAAGCCGCAACACGCCCGAGCCTGGGGATCCCGCAAACGCGCCCTCGCAAGCGCAGCCCTCCATGCCGCGTCTTGGCGCGCCTACTGGACTTGCGCTGCAGCGGCCCGTGGTTGCAACTCAGGCGGGCTCAAACCCGCAGACTCCAGCACTGCCCGCTGCGCCGCAAACGCTCGGAGGCACTGCCCTTCGGGTACCCGGTCACG
>JAYWGD010000416.1:0-1720 GCA_043778435.1 Myxococcales bacterium
TATGCAGGCAGCTGCAAGACGGGGCAGCGGGTATCCTGGTCGTTCGTCGAATGGTCGGGTGACGCGCCCAACAACAGCTCGGTGAGATTTTACGTGGCCGGAGGGACCACCGAAAGCGGCGCGCGCAGCGTGGCCACCGATGGCGTGCTGGTCGGCTCCGAAACCAGCCGGGTTGCGATCAGCAACCAGCTCTACTCCCTGACATCGCTCAGCTCGTCAGACAGCAGCAGCCCTTGGCTACGCTTGCGCATGAAGCTCGCACCATCCACCACCCCGGACGCTTGCTCAGCGCCCTCGGTGAGCAAGTGGCGCGTGGCCTATACATGCCTAGACAATGAGTAAGGATCGAGCATGCGGTGTGCACTTATCTCCTCGCCGCGCAGCCGAAAGAACCGTCGCGACCTTGAGCTTGCCGCGCGTGTACTCGGCGTCATGCCGCGGGGGTCCAGTTTGTTTTTTGCACGCACGCTTGAGGAGATGGATCGGGCCGCAAGCACGTGTCAGGCCCGCGGCCTGCGTTGCGTCTATTTGTTGGGCGGCGACGGCACACATCGTGTCGCGCTGGACGCTCTGGTGCAAGCGTACAGCGAGGTGCAGCTGCCGCGCCTGGTGTTCTTGCGCGGCGGAACCATAAACACAATCGCGGCGGGGCTGGGGATTCCGCGCCGTAGCCCGGAGTTTCTCGCGGCCCGTGCTGCGCGCGGAGGCGCCCGTGCTGTCGCCCAGCCGTTGCTGCGCGTCGACGATGCCGCGGGGCCGCACTACGGCTTCCTGTTTGGCACAGGTGCAATCTGCAACTTTCTGGTCGAGCACCTTCGGACCGAACACCCGACGCCGATACACAGCTCGGCGACGCTTGCCAAGACGCTGCCTGAGGCGACCGGACTGCGCCAAAAAAAGATCCTCGCGCGGCAGCGTGTGTCGCTGTGCGTGGATTCAAAACCCGGCCCTCGCCGCGACGTGCTTTGCATTGCGGCGGGGACCATTGAGCACATGGGGATGGGGTTTAGGCCGTTCCGCTCGGTAAGGGGCGCCCAGGGAGCATTTGGGGGAGCTCTCGTCGTTTGGTCCCGTGGGAGGCGTTCCCCAAATGCTGTGGGACTTGCGCTTGGGGAGAAGCATGTCTGCGGATATGGTGGACCAGTTTCGCTGTGACAACATGACGCTCACAAGTGAGAACGCGGAGGCGATTGCCTACCAAATCAATGGCGACCTCATGCCGCCGTCACATCAAATTCGAGTGCGGCGTGGGCCTGTCTTGACGCTGATGGTCTAAGCTCGTGATGGCGCAGCGCCGGCCGCGCGTTGTCTCAAAAAAGCCGCCGCGCCCTAGGGTGTGTTCCTATATTTGGACAATAAATGTCTGTCCATGGGCCAGCCGTCGTGCTCCATGGTTTTCCATGTTGCGACTGGGTTTGGACGACAGAATGTGGGCTCGCTTGGAAGAGATCTTGCTCAAAGAGCGCGGCGCGGGGCGCCCTCCGACCGACGATAGAAACTTCATAGAAGCCGTTCTTTGGACAATGCGTACGGGGGCTTCATGGCGGGACCTTCCGACGGAGTTTGGATCGTGGAACACCGTATTTAACCGCTTCAATCGGTGATCGTCGGTCGGGAAGTGGAATCGAATCTTCCTGGCTCTTGCCATTGATAGGGATGACGAGTGGCACAGCATCGACAGCACCATGAACCGCGCCCACCAACATTCGGCGGGCGCAAA
>JAYWGD010000417.1:0-1716 GCA_043778435.1 Myxococcales bacterium
AGGCGACGGGGAAGAAAGACTGAAGGAGTTTCACCGTGGCTGTACCTAAGCGCCGTACCACCCGTTCCAAAAGCGCGATGCGTCGCGCCAACCACGACAAAGTGGTTCCGGTTCAGCTCATCCCCTGCTCTAATTGCGGGGAGCCAGTTATTTCGCACCGCGCCTGTGGCGCATGCGGTTTTTACAAGGGTCGCTCAATCGCCACCGGCGGTGTAAGCGGAGCCTCAGAGTAACGCAGATACCAGGAACGTTAGACACCCTTTTTGGGGTGTCTCCTTGGGCACTCTTCCAACCTTTGGACGGGTGCCTTTCTTTTTCGGTTGCGCGGGCAACTGCATCAGTGGACTCAAATCGTGTGCGATGGTGTTCCTTTTCTGTCCCAACACAACGCCACTTGATAGCCTCATCCTCATGCAGTTTTCTTTTCGCGCGGTTGGGATGTTTGCGATGTTGAGCGTCCTCGCATGGGGACATCAGGCCTGCAACACCGTGGGTATTTCCGAGGTGTTTATGTCACCAGATTCCGACGAGAACGGACGCAGATGGGTAAATTTTTCCCCGGCCGCCAAGTCAATCAATTGCATTGCCCGCATCGCCACCGGTCGCAATGACATCACGATGCGCCAGAAGATTGTCGAATACAATGTAGACAAGGAAACCGGCGCGCAAACCACACCAAAGCGGATCGCTGGCCTCGTCGAGTTTCGTCCAGAGCCCGGGATCGCACTCTCTTTACAGACACTTACCATCACATCCGTCAATCAAGAAACCGGTGACCCGGTTCCCTTTCCAATAGGCTCATTTCGATGTGAGATTTTCTCTGACAACGGCGACCTGAAGTTTGGCGCCTCTCCATTGCGCGCCGCAAAGTTCACCATCGACTATGTGGGGTGTCCTGAAGAAGGCGTTGCCACAGGCGAGCCTTGTACCGACACCTATGGGCCGGGCGCGTCGAAGCAATGCAAAGTCTCAGGCGGAGGCGATAGTGACTTGTGCACGTGCAACGCTATCAGCGGCTGGATATGCAAAGGTGGCACCGCAAAGCTTGGTGGGCCACTGCGCGCAAAGGATGCAGGAACCAATTAGGTCATGTCTCTCACAGCATGGTGGTTCCCTGGGCAGGGGGCTCAAAGCGTGGGCATGGGACGCGCAATTTACGAGCAAATTCCCGCTGCGCGACAGGTGTTTGAGCGCGTCGACGGTGCGCTTGGCTTCTCTCTCTCAAGGCTCATATTCGAGGGGCCCAGCGACGAACTCACGCGCACGGAGAATGCGCAACCTGCACTGGTTACGTGCAGCTACGCTTGCCTCGAGGCGCTGCGCTCCAAGGTCTCTCTGCCGGACGCAGCTTTTGCCGCGGGTCACTCGCTCGGCGAATACTCGGCCCTTGTCGCCGCCGGCGTGCTCGCGCTTGAGGATGCCGTACGCGTGGTGCAGCTTCGAGGCCGCGCGATGCAACAAGCCGTGCCGCAGGGCTCGGGCGCGATGGCTGCAGTGCTCGGCATGAGCGAAGGCGATGTGCGTGCACTTTGCACGGATGCGTCGATGGGCGAGGTGCTCTCGCCCGCCAACTTCAATGCACCGGGCCAGGTCGTGATCGCCGGGTCTGCGGCAGCCGTGACGCGCGCCGCGAACCTTGCCAAAGAGCGCGGCGCGCGCGCCATCCCTCTCAAGGTGAGCGCGCCGTTTCACTGCGCGCTCATGGCGCCGGCCGAA
>JAYWGD010000418.1:0-4744 GCA_043778435.1 Myxococcales bacterium
GCATCGGCGCCCGCGCAACGGAGGTAAAGTTTAGTGCGGGCGGAGACAAGATTGCTACGCGCTACGACAGTCCGCCGGACTTGGCCAAAGTGCGCACGCAGATGGAATCTGTGACGGGACTGAAGCTCCGTGCAGGCGCGGGCGCCATCACGGAGTCGAATCCTCGTGACCACCGCGTTGAGATTCAGCTTGAATCCATGGGCGATCAATTGCTCGCTGCACTTCGCACAAGCTTGGGCGCAGACACCGTGCCGGCTCAGGCGCTGCGTGTCGAGTGGGTAGGGCCAAAGGCTGGCGAGCAGTTGCGCAAGAGCGCCATCAACTCGCTTCTCATCGCAGTGGGCTTTATTCTCATCTACTTGGCGTTCCGCTTCGATCTCCGGTTTGCGCCGGGTGTGGTGCTCGCCTGTGCCCACGACGCGCTCGTTGTGCTCGGCGTTTTCGTCATCCTTCACAAGGAGGTAACGCTTGCCACGGTCGCGGCAGTGCTCACCATCGTGGGCTACTCGATGAACGACACCGTGGTCGTTTACGACCGCATCCGCGAGAACATCTCTCGCCACAAGGGCAAGCCCTTCGCAGAAATCATCAACCTTTCGGTGTCGGAGACTTTAAGCCGCACGTTGCTCACCTCGGGCGCTACGATGCTGTCAGTACTTGCATTCTTCGTCTGGGGCACGGGCGTCATCAAGGACTTTGCGTTGGCGATGGTCATCGGCATCGTAGCCGGTACCTACTCAAGCATCTACGTGGCAGCTCCTCTTACCGAGTGGATCGATCGAAAGATGGCTGAGCGCCCGAAGCGTGCGCCGAGCATCCGAAAGCGCGTGCATCCAGCCATCACCGGCTGATCTTTTTTTCACGACAAACTTTGCCGGTGCCGATTGCGTATGCAGACTGCATGCATGGTCGGTATTGCAGTTTTGGTCACGGTCGGTTTGGTTGCAGCGGACTTTCGCGAGGCGTTTGCCCGTCGAATCAAGCTTCGCCGTTAAACCTACCATGCTCACGTTGCGATGCCTCGGGTTTGGCCCCGGCCAATGCAATGAGCGTCAGGGCTGGTGGATGCACCGCGCCACCGGCAAGGGCGAGAAGGGCGCGCATCGTGTTGCCCTTACGCGTGCGTCGCGTCGTGCAAAGCACGCTTGTGCCTATCGCCAAACCAACGACCGCCCAAGAAGGCAATCCCGGCAGTGCACCCATCTGCTCGCGCCAGCCTCCCCACGCCGGGCTGAGCGCCGGCACTTCGGGTTGTAGAATGCACAGACCAAAGAAGCCGCCCCACAACGCTGCGGTCGCTACCCGAAGCGCTGGTTGCGCGCGGCATGCGAGCAGCTCGGCGCCTAGCCACGCAAGCATCAGGATGTGAAGTCCAAAGGCCAGCTGCACCGCATGGGGGCCCGAGGGCAGGTATGTGTGGTCTGCAGACACTCGCGCGAGCACCGGTGATGCAAGCCGTAGCGTCCCGCCAAACACCGCAAAAAGCAGCAAGCCTTGCTCGCGCCACCCTCCAACCCGGCGCTGCGAACCACCAAGCAAATAGCTTGTCATCGTGCCCGCCGCAACCGCATAAAGCAAGGCGCGTTGGCCCAGCATCGCCGGTACGAGCAGCACCAAAATACAAAGCGCAAGCGCATGCGAACGCCAACTGTCGCGCGTCCATGGCGACAAAAATACATCCGTGACGAGAAGCAAAAACAGCGCCGCCGAACATCCATTCGCCAACTGATGGGCGTGCAGCGCAAAGAACCGAAGATCATGCGACTCGAGCCACGGGACCGCACCAAACTGTGCGCCAAATCCAAAGGTGGCGCATGCCCAGTGTAGGCGTTTCAAGAGCCTGACCGTTTGGAGGAAAATGGTGTGATCTGCATGTATGCGTTGTGCATGGATTCGGATTCGGCCCCGGTGTCTGTCTTTCCCTCTGCGGGTGGGCCTATCAAAAATGGCGCTGCTGCTCCGTGATGGCAGTAGTTGCCGTTTCGGTGAAAGGTCCAGTGCATGTACACATTGCCGTTGTACGACACGATGGCGGCAGGGGCTTTTCCGAACGGTGCCGCGCGTCCGATGGCGTCGAGGGCGCCCACATCAAACGCCGTTACGCCGCTGTGGTGAATGACACCGGCTTTGATCAAGCGGCCATCATCTGGCGAGATAGCCACCTCGATGACGGCATAGAGGCTCTGATCGTTGATGGCATCGGTTGGTGGCAGCGCGTTGAGCGAGCTGATAAAACTCTCTGCAAACAAGGGGTGAATGCGATTGTGCATTTTCACGATGTACGAGGCAAAAGGAGAGTGGGCGGCGTTCAGAGAGGTTTGATTGCCGGGCCGCACATCAGGCACATAGTTTTCGATGGCGCTGCGCCAACGCTCGAGGCCGGAGGCTTGCCATGCGCCCGCGATGCGGCTTCGGCGCTCTTCTCGTTCGGCTTGTCGATCACGCGCAAGTGCAGCTTCCCCCACGCTGCCAACGACGCCCTCGTGGCTCAAGTTGAGATTGATTTGCCCGGGCGCGGAAGTGGCGCCCAAACCAAGCCAAGCACTTTTGCCCGTGCCTGCAGCGCCGCGCGCATCGCCAGCGGTTGCAGACTTTCCGCCAGGGCCGCTGGGGCCCGTGTTGAGCGTCCATCCTTGTTCGGCGGCCACGGGGGCCGGTGCGCCGCCGGCTTTTGCGCCAGGCGTAGCTTGACCCAGACCTCCCCCGGCCACCGCGGCAGGTTTGGCTTCGGTAGGAGCCGCGCGCGCTGTTTGGCCCGCTTGCGCGCCCGCGCGTGAGGTAGATGGGCGCCCAGCGTGGCTGTCGTGACCGGCAATTTGTTGTTCATCCGAGTTGCCTGGATTGCTGAGCGCGCTGCTGTGTCGCCCTCCAGGCGTGGGGTCCTTGTCGTCCTGGTCTCGGTTGCGAATGCGCGCAACGCTTTCCTCTTCGGCGCGATGGGCTTGCTCAGCCTCGAAGCGCGCATCAGGGTTGTCTTTCTCCTCGGGCGGATGGTTCTGAATCACTGCTTGTCTTGGTTTAACCGGCTTGACGGGCACAGGCACCGCGGGTTTGGCAGGCGCCTCCGGCTCCTTCTTGGCGAGCTCCTTGGTTTTGGGCTTCGCCGTCTCGGCCTTGTCTCGGTCTTTGACTTTGGGCTTCGCCTTGTCGCGCTTTGGCTCGGCGGCCGTGTCGTCAGGCGAGATGTCGATGCTCATATCGCCATAACCACGGCCCGGAATGCCCTCTCCCATGCGTTCAAAGAAGTCCAAGTCTTCGTCGAGTTTGGCACGCATATAACCCGCGCCTCCGCCGACGAAGTGCAAGCACAACGCGGCGCATAGCCAGAGCACGAGAGGGATCGAGTGTTCGCGGCGCACGGGAACGTTCCAGCAACACTAGCACTCCGCCAACGTTCTCTACACCGAATCGCGCAAGGCGGATGCCAGAGCCACGAGAGCGCGCGCGTGCAGGCGTGAACCCCAACTTTTTGAGAGGCCAATCTGCTTTGAGGCCTCATCGATGGTGAAGTCCTCAAAATAGCATTTCTGCAGGATATGGCGCTCGTCGTCGGGCCGCGCATCGATGGCTTCACGCATGCGCGCGTTCAAACTCTGCTGCTCCGCGTGCATGTCTGGCGACGGGGCCACATCGGGCACATTGAACGCGTCCTCTATTGGCTGAAGGGACAGCAGCCCAATGGCCGCGGCCATCGCGGCGCTGGCAAGTGCGTCGCCAAGATTGATGTCGTCGTCCACCGCATTGCCTGTGGGCACGCCCACCACCGCGCTGTCGCTGGCCCGCGCCGCATTTTCTGCTGCGCGCAAACGATGGTAGGCGCTGCGCGGCAGGTTGCCGTAACGCCTCAAGAAATCGAAAATCCCGCAGCGAACACGAAAGGCCACCCAGCGTTTGAGCGGAACGCCGCGCGCCGCATCAAAGGACCGAAGCGCGTGGACCAGCGTCTCGCGTCCGGCGGCTTCGAGCTCGTCGGTGGGTACTGGCGCACCGGTTTCTCGCCTCACCTGAAACGCAATGGCGCGGATCTGCACCAAGTGTTCTCGAGCTTGCGCATCTTCCTGAGCATCGGGGCGGCGGTCGGACGTGGTCATGCGTGTCGTCGTTGAGTATACGGTGGCAATGCGGCTTCTGACCAGCGAAGGCAACCAAGCAAGCGAGGCCTCGTCTTTCGCTGCGTGGTTGTCGGCGATCGCCCAGAGCTCGGATGCAGCGCTGGGGGCTGCGCTGGCGGTGCACGCATTGGGGGCTGGTGAGGCGTTGTTCCATGCTGCCGATGAGGAGGGCTTGTGGGGCCCGGGGCGCGAGGTCGTAGAGGCCGTGGCTCGACCTCGCATCGTGACCGACATGACGCAACTGCGTGCGTACTGCATGGAGATGCGAGGCCTATACCGCTGGGCACTTTTGCTCCCTCGCGCGCATAGCTTGATCGACATCGTCGTATGGGAATCAGGCAACGAAGGCCCTTTGGCCGTGGTGCCGATGGTGCATCGAAACGAGCGATTGGCCCAGGTGGGTTGGCTCGCAAATGCGACGCGCGCGTCCGTGCCAGAGGCCCGAGATGCGCTTGCGCGATGGGTGATGGCGGCACCCGCGGAGGCTGAGGCGCGTGCCGTGCTGAAGCCCTATGCGTGGCTGTTGGACGTGGAGCCCGAGCCCGTTGATTCGCTGACAAGTGAGGCCTGGGTGCCACCATGACCGTAGGGCGATGCAAGGGCGCACGAAGCTGCTCCAGAATCGGCTTTCG
>JAYWGD010000419.1:0-1714 GCA_043778435.1 Myxococcales bacterium
GCCGCAAGCTCAAAGCCAAACTGTCGGAAGGTGATGTGACGGTCGGCAGCGCAAGGCCCAAAAGACGGGCTTCTTCCGCGTGATCCCCGCTCTTTGCGGAGTGGTCAGCGAGCCAAAAGTAGGCTTCGCGGGAAGGCTGCGCCCTTAGCGCTTGCTGATAAAACTGCTTGGTACGCGCGTCGTCGTGAAGCGCATGTTCCGTTAAGCTTGCAGCCTGCAACAATATTTTGGCGCGTGCGGGAGCATCCGTTTGGGCGCCTGCGCGCTTCTCCAAAAATGCGACTCGCCCGGCGTGATCGCCGACGGCGTCCAGTCTGGCGTCGTAGAGTGACGCAACCTCGTGGTTGTGAAGATCTGCTTCGCCAGCGAGCTTGAGCACCAACGTCGCCTCTGCTTGGTCTCCACCTTTGGCAAGGTGGGATGCCGAGCGCGCAAGCCATAGCGAGCGTTCAACACCGGCTTCTGAGAGCTCTGCACGGGTGCGCGCAGCCCGAGCTGCCAACACAAAGTCGGACGCCAAATCAGCGACGCGCTCGCAGTTCTCCCAAGCTTGTATGCTTGCCTGTCGCTCTGCGAGCTCAAGCCTCAACTCCGTGGAGTCTCTCCACTCTTCGGCATGCTCGTGCAGATCGGCAAGCTGTGCAACCCACGCATCTCGCTCAGCGCCCGTGACGCCATCGAGCTGTTCTCGCAGCACCGAAAGCGCCAAATCGTGTCGTGCTGCGCGCTCGTAAAGCGTGACAGCCCGCTCGACCGAACCCTCATCACCACGCGAAAGCCGTGCCGCCCGTGCCCATGCATCGGCTGCACCTAGAAAGTCTTGGCGCTTGTCTTCATGAACGCGCGCGAGCCGTTTCTCCATGGCGAGACGCGATTCGGTATCCGTTTCCGACAGTGCCTGTCGCTCGAGCAGCGAAGCAAGTTCGTCCCAACGTTGAAGCCGTTCAAGTTGGCGCGTCAGTACATTGCGGGCGTTGTCGTCGTTGGGATCCAATTGAAGCAGTTGCTTCCATGCTCCGATTGCACCTTCGGGGTCGCGAAGATGGGATTCGCAGATGCCGGCGATATCACGCCAACGGGTCTTTCGAAGTTCGATCGGTGCTTGCGTATCGGCACGCAGCGCACCCAACAGCACGTCACGCAACTGTGCATACTGCCTGCTGCTACGCAGGTGGTCTTCGACCCATGAAAGAGATTCGGCGTCCGCTGGGCTGGACTCCAAGATCCTTTGGTAGGTGGCCAAAGCACCCGCGCGATCTCCGCTATGCAGTTGTCGCTCGGCTTCGCTATGCGACGCCTTCAGATTTCCTGCTGAGGGAGATGCCGATGCTGGCAGGTTTGCAGCGGAAGGCGGCGCCGACAAGGGCTTGCTCGGCGCAGCACGCAATGAGGCGGAGGAGTCGATCGAACGCCCGGAAGCCGTGCTCGCGGGAGGCACATAGGCTGGAGCTTGATACGCCGACGCCGTGGTTGGAAAGTCGAGCGCAACCCCTTCGACATTCATGCTGGACTCGATGGCCGTAGGCGAAAGGCTGATAGGGGCGGCCGCCGGGATGCTCTGCCGCGAACGCGTGGGGGCAAGTCCCAATGCGCTGCAAGCACGCACATAGGCCTCCATCGCTGCCGTGTCGTGCGGCGCCAAGTCCAACGCCATCTCGGTGTCGCCGAGCGCATCATTGGCGTCGCGGGATGGCAATCCAGCCAGCAAGCACGC
>JAYWGD010000420.1:0-1711 GCA_043778435.1 Myxococcales bacterium
CAAACGACTGCGAAGGGGTGTGCCCTTCGGGCGGTGGTGTTTGCGCGGCCGCAAGTGCGACCGATGCCAAGAAAAATCAAGGCGAAACAGATGTGGACTGTGGCGGACCCAATGCGCCCACGTGTTCGCTTGGCAAAGCTTGCGGGGCATCCTCTGATTGCACGCTGAAGTACTGCAGCGTGACCAAAACGTGTGCTGTGCCTACAAGTACCGACGGCATTCAAAACGGCGCGGAGACCGACATTGATTGTGGAGGTGGCGCCGTCACCGAAGGCGCCCAAAACTACATCGCACCACGTTGTGACAACGCCAAAATTTGTCGTGTAGATGCAGACTGCAATGGCGTGGTTTGCGGCGAGAATCTGCGCTGCGCCGAAGCCCCGAGTTGCAGGCCCATCCATGGTGGGCAGACCTGCGGTGTGGGCGAGTATGGGGTCGCCGGAAGCGTGCACGAAAGCTGCTGCAGGAGTTTGCCCGTGCCTGGTCTTAGCGTCATGCAAGGAGGTGTGGCCAAGCAGGTCTACCTGGACAAATACGAGATCACAGCAGGACGCGTTCGCGCTTGGCTTGCAGGCATCCGCCTCCAGTATGCGGGGCAGCCCGATGTGCAAGCGTGGATCGCTGCGCGAATCTCGGGAACGAGTGGTGATAAGCTGTTAGCGACTTACTTTCCCAAGATCGATCCAGGTTCGGCGACAGGCCTCACCTATGTCGACTATCTGCCCAAACAGAACATCGATCAGCTTGCCCGAAACGCTGACGGCACCACACGCTTGTTCAAAGTGGACCCGACGCAATTCAGCTCGCGCACGAGTGAATTTTATCGTGCACTTGATGCCGGTGGCAGTCTGTACCCGCCGACTGCGCAGTGCCCGGATGCCAACAATTGCTACGTGACTCGCGACATGGGCTTGTTTCATCAGGTTGGCCCAACGTCCTACCTGCGAGGCGCCCTGAGTGCGGGGACGTCGGGCTGCGGCATGTACGCAGGCGGTCAGGGGCATCGCACCTACGAAGATCGCGACCCTGCATTTCAGCCCTACTTTCGTGAGCCCGCTCGCGATGCGCGCTACCGCGACGTGCGTGACGAAAAGAGTGCAAACTGCATGCCTCCACCCATGTTTGCGGCCTTCTGCGCATGGGATGGTGGCTATGTGATGAGTCGCCAAGCGCTGGCGGCCGCCTATGGAACCCAACAATGGCCTTGGGGAAACGCACCTGACCCGTGGACGTTAGGGCTCAACAACGAGCGCGACATGCCGGGCAATTTCAACTGGAATGTAAACTCCCAGCCCTTTACGATGACGCGGCGCCCTGCTTACAACTTCCCAGACATGGGTGATGGGGCGTGGACAACGGACTTCAGCTCGCTCATCGCCGCTCCCGGTCGATTCACTGGCGACATCGCGAGCGTCACGCGTCCAGGTGTGGAGTCGTGGATGGATTTGGGCGGCAACTTTATCGAATGGTCGTTCGAGGCAACAGGCGGCAGCGGATATTGGGGCTGGACGGGGTCGTCGTGGGAGGGGCACGTTTATCCAGGGCCTGAGCGCGTGGTCGACGGCGTCGTGAAGTTTGCCGGGGGCTGGAAGAGCGGCCTCAACATCCTCGATAAGTATGGGAAGGGCGGCTCCCGTTGCATGCGCCTCCGGTGAGCACGCGCGAGCGCGCACGGGGCATCCGCGGGGCGGCGTTCGCGCGTGCTCGCGTA
>JAYWGD010000421.1:0-1703 GCA_043778435.1 Myxococcales bacterium
ACACACGATATCGGTTGATGCCGATGGCTGTGCACCCGAGAGTCGCATGTTCGACAAGCTGCAAGGCGGAGGCGTAGTGGCAGTGCCTGTTTGGCCAGCAAAGTGTCCGGTGGCGATCCCCACTTCGGCGGCTCAAAGTGCTCAGGGCGTCATCGGCAACCCAGTACAAGGCACCACGCCAAAGACGCCCAGCGACGGCTCCGGATGGCGAACAGCGGGCCTCGTGGTTGGCGGCGCGGGCGTGTTGTCGCTTGGCGTCGCGGGTGTGGGCATCATCAGCTCACTCGGCAGCAGCAACGATCAAAAACAACGTGTATCCTCCACCTACAACACCTTTGCGGGTTTGGGCTTGGGCTTGGTGGGCGCCGGTGCCGTCATGTACTTTGCGCTCGGCAAAGATCACACCACGCAGCACTCCTACCTTGTCCCCACGGGTGGGCCTCAGAGCATAGGCTTTCAAGCCGGCACGAGCTGGTAGTCGGCGGCGGCAGCGCTCATGTCGCTCGCGAAGCCGGCCAAGACGCCGCCTAAAAAATACGACGAAGCGATAAAATTTTTGGCGCGCAGTGCGCCCGAGCTTGCCTCGCTTATCAAGCGCGTCGGGCCGCCTCAAATCGGCAAACTTCCGCGCGCCGAAACCTTCGATGCGCTTCTGCGGTCTATTGTGTTTCAGCAGCTCAATGGCAAGGCGGCGGCCACCATTCTTGCGCGCGTGCAGGCGCTCTTTCCGGACAATACACCGACTCCAGAGTTGTTGCTCGCCATGCGAGATGAGCCCCTTCGCGGAGCCGGGCTTTCGGCCAATAAGCTGCTGGCATTGCGAGACTTGTCGGCCAAGGTTTTGGACGGCACCGTGCCGCCGCTCGCATCGCTCCGCAAGCTCAGCGACGAAGAAGTGGTGGCGCGTCTTTCTGCCGTGCGCGGCATCGGGGCATGGACCGTAGAGATGCTTTTGATCTTTAGGCTTGGCCGCCTCGATGTGTGGCCCGTCGACGATTTTGCAGTACGCAAAGGCTACGCACGCTGCTTTGGGCTCGCCGAGTCGCCGACGCCCAAAGCGTTGCGCGTGCTGGGCGAACGGTTCCGCCCCTATCGCTCGTTGGTTGCATGGTACATGTGGCGCGCGAGCGAAGAGGTGTAGAGTGCACCGGTCGTGAAAGTTTAAGAACCTCGCACGATTTGTGGGCTCAGCCGGCGCCAATGCCGCGCCGTCGCCCTCTCTGTCTCCGAAGGCTTTTTGTAAGCCAACTTAGAGGAGACAAACGAGATGAGACGAACGAGTGTCGTGTTGGCTTCAGTTGCTTTTTTGCTGGCAGTATTGGGTTGTAGTGCAACGCCCGTTGGAATGGGTGGGCGGGCATCGGACGCGGGCGAAGCGAGCGTTGCGGAGGGCGCTTTCTCGTCGCCCGACGGCGGAGCGGCGAGCAACGTGGACAGTGCCGTTGTGTTTCCTCCCGATGGGGGAGCGCCTGTGACCTGAGCCCGGGGCACCAAAGCTTGCGATAGCAAATGCGTCTCGGTGTTCGATCCTGCCTACGTCTGCTGCCTGCTCCTCGGTAACGCTTGCAGTTCGCCCGGAGCCTAAGCCGCCTGTGCTCTCCTTTCGCCTGCCTATGCACATAGGACCTTCCGAGTGAGTGGCGGCGCTCGTAGGCATGCGAGCAACGCACGGTGAAACATGGAGTTCTGGTCGTGGCGCCTGT
>JAYWGD010000422.1:0-1701 GCA_043778435.1 Myxococcales bacterium
ATTGGAGATGCAGACGATGTCCATCTCGGACAATCGCGCGATGTTGGTGCATCTTGCAACCAATTTGGGCAAGTTGCCGCACGCCGGTCATCTCACAGGCCTCTTGGGCGAAGGCGAATAGTGGTGGCTCAGCGGCCGGGGGAGCATTTCTCGTGGTTGCTCCGTGCGCCCGCGGGAAAGCGCGCGACGATCGGCTTGATCGTGCTGAATGTGTTGGTTTTTGGCGTTCAGAAAACGCGCGGTGCAGGTCTGCTTTCCGACCTCAACCTTGGTGCGATGCAGGGCGTGCATGTGCACGCCGGTGAGCCATGGCGGCTTGTGACGGCCTGCTTTTTGCATGGCGGCGTGCTTCACCTGGCCTTTAATATGTTGGCTCTCTATGGATTCTTGGGCTTGGTCGAAGAGTACGCGGGGTCTGCGGCTGCACTTTGCATCTATTTGCTTACCGGCGCCGCGGGCTTTGCCATGACGGCGTATTTTCAGCCGGTGGTGACCTCGCTCGGGGCGTCGGGCGCCATCAACGGAGCGATCGGCGTGACACTTTGCATCTACGCACAGCGCTATGGCGGCATACGTGCGCTGTACACGCATCCGGCTTGCGTTTCGCTTTTGGTGCAGCTCGTGTTTTGGACTTGGTTCAGCATTCGCACGGGATCCAATGTGGATCACTATGCGCATGGTGGTGGCTTTGCCTTGGGCCTGGTGATTGGTTGGGCCCTCACGGACAATAGCCCGCTCGTTTCGAGGCTCGCTCCCGTGTTGGTTGCAACGGCGGCGATGCTCTACGTTGGGTGCTTTCCTCCGCAGCCACCTGCGCCGGCCGAGGTGCGTAGCGCGCTTAGCTATGGTGCACTCTACACGGGTGCGCTGAAAGATGACCGAGGTGGAGTGACGTTGCAGCCAGCCCGTGGGCGAAAACTTCTTTCGTATGCGTGTCGCTGCGGCGACAGCATCGCGTGCGACTTGATGTTGTAACGATTGCAACGCATTGCCACGCGTGTAGTGTGCGCGGCGCATGGTATTTCACTCTCGCTTCTGCGCCGCTGCATGGCTGACTTTGGTTTCCACTCTGATCGCTCGCCCGGCGGTTGCCGATGATCGTGAGCGTCCGGAATCTCTCGTGGGAGACGACGCGCGTCGGCCGTTTGGTCCGCCCAATCCGGAAACGTTTCGTGTCGAGCTTCACGGCGAGCTGCAGCTGCGAGGGCAGTTCCAAACCAAGTACGCGCTAGACCCAACGGTGTCTGCGGTGCAGGACAAGCCTGGGCTTGCCGGGCGCTCGATGGGGCAGGGCAGCTTTGCAACGCAATGGCTGAGGCTCACTCCCAAGGTTTTTTATCGCGATACTTGGACGATCACGGCGCAAGCCGATGTGTTTACGGGGCTTGTGCTCGGCGACACCAGTGTAGATGTGGGGGCCGACCGCGCGCCGCGTGACAACCGCGGCGACTTGGGCAACTTCGTGTTGCCGCGTGCCTTGTATTTGGACTGGAAGACAAGCATCGGTTTGCTCCGCGTCGGTATGCAGCCCAACCATTGGGGGATGGGCATCTTGGCAAATGATGGAGATCACCCGACGCTTTTTGGCGACTACCGCATGGGGCAAATCTCTGAGCGCATTTTGTTCGGGACCAAGCCTTTCGGCAAAGACACTCCCTTTACCGTGGCGCTTGCCGGCGACCTCGTTTACCGCGACGCCAA
>JAYWGD010000423.1:0-4696 GCA_043778435.1 Myxococcales bacterium
CGTTGGGGATGAGCACGAAAAACGCGACTCTCTCCGTGCGAGAAGTTCTTACGGCAATTTTTTTGGAGAGCGAAGGCGCAGCTGTCGATGACATCCAGCGGGAAGCACTTTCGGATCCGAATTTGCCCACACTGGAGCGCGATTTGATCTTGGTGATTCAGGGAGTGCGCAGATGCGGAAAGTCTACGTTGATGAGGCAAATTGCTGAACGCGAGGGAGTTCTCGATCGCGCAGTGTTCGTCAACTTTGAGGACCCGCGGCTCAGCGATAGACTCGACCACACCTTGCTCGACGACATCGTCAGCGCGCATGAGCATCGCTCGAAGCGGAACACTTACTATTTCTTTGATGAGATCCAGAACGTCACGGGCTGGGAGAAGTGGCTGCACGTGCAGCTGGAGAAGCGCAAACGCCACTTTGTGGTCACCGGCTCAAACGCCAACCTTTTGGGCGGAAAGTTGGGCACCGCGCTCACGGGCAGGCATCTCAGTTATGAGCTATTTCCCTTCTCTTTCTCGGAGTTCCGCAAGATCAAGCCACGCGCGTCTCTTGAAGCCTACCTACAGAGCGGCGGGTTTCCCCGGCCCCTTCTGAGCAAACAGTCAGAGCCCCTGCTCAGGCAGTACTTTACAGACATCATCGAGCGCGATGTGCGCCACCATGTGGGTGCCCGGTCTAGCGTACCGCTCTCGCAGATTGCCAAAGCCACGTTTGAGTCGATGGGAAGCGAGCTCAGCTTGCGCAATATCGCAAAGGCTTTTGGGACCACAGCTGACACCGTAAAGACGTATGTGCACGCATTTGAAGCCGCATATCTCAGTATTTCATGCCCATTTTTTGCCTACTCTGAACGAGTGAGCCAGGTGCACCCTCGCAAGTACTACCCCATCGATCTTGGGCTAAGGCGATCCATCGTCACGCGCTCCGGCTACGATCTCGGCAAGAGCCTCGAGTGCGCGGTGTTGCAGCATCTGCGGCGCAGCTACCGGAAAGTATATTACTGGCACGGCAAAGGCGAAGTCGATTTTGTCGTTCAGACCCCAGATGGTCTTATCCCGATCCAGATTAGTGTGGGTGACGAAAAGACTCGACACATCGCTGCAGTCGAGGAATTTGCGCGTGTACACCGTGGAACATTGTCGCCCAAGTTCATCGATATGGATCGCGCAGAGAAGCTTTTTTTGGGCAAAAAGACATTAAAGGAGATCTAGATGCAGAAACGCCTGAGTGTCGACTTGTCTCGACACTCAGGCGTTTCTGGCGATTTGGTGCTCAGCGGCCTCGCTTCGGGCCCTTCGCTCCGCCCGCTTTGGAACCGCGAGCAGCGCCGCCGCCCGCCGCGGCCCCCTTGCCGCCGCGCGCCGGTGCGCCATAGCCCGCGCGCGAATCGCCTTCGCTCTTGCGACGCGGGGGTGCCGCGCCGCCATTTCGTGCATCGCGTGCTGGCGGACCACCACGGCCGCGTGTGGCGCCAAAGCCTGCCTGGCCTCGGGGCTGGTTGTCGCCAAAGCCCTGGCCGCGTGCGCCGGGTAGGGGCCTGCGCGGGCCACCTCCTGCGGGTGCATCAATGCGTATCGCCGACACAATGCGACGCGTGAGGGACACATCCACAATCTCGACCTTGAACGTCTCGCCAAGTGCGATCCCATCCCCCGAGCGAGAGACCACGCGCAAGCCGTCGTCGTCCGGCTGCATGCCTTCTCCGCCCAAGTCTTCGAAACGAACCATCACATCCACAAAGGGCGAATCGATGCTCGCAAACACGCCCGACCCCATCACGGAATTGAGCTTGGCCTCATACTGATCTCCAATGTGTGGCCGCATGACCTCACAGCGGTAGAGATTCATGACATCGCGCTCGACCTCCATCGCGCGTCGCTCAGAGATAGACGACCGCACGGCCGACTCTTGCGTTTCCGTCTTAAGCTTGCGCAGCGATTTTGGGTCCGTGCCCTGCAAGAGCGCGTGTACCAAGCGGTGGACGATCACATCTGGGTAGCGACGGATGGGGGATGTAAAGTGCACGTATGCCGCCGAGGCCAAACCGAAATGGCCTTGGTTCTCCGTGTCGTACGTGGCTTGCTTCATGCTGCGTAGGAGGAGTCCATGCAGCACGCTCGATTGTGGATGCGACTCGACGCGTTTGAGAAATGCGCCCAGCGCTTTGGGGTCTGCGGCATCCTCGGCGCCGAACGGAACACCGAGCACATTGCACATGGCGCCGAGGCGCTCGAGCTTCACGGCATCGGGTGGCAGGTGCACGCGGTACACGGCTGGCACATCTTTTTTGGTGAGGTATTGCGCCACCACTTCGTTGGCCAAAAGCATGAGCTCTTCGATGAGTTGGTAGGCCTTCTTAATGCCCGGATCGCTGCCGCGCTTTTGCACATCGACGGGGTGTTTCTCCTCGTCGAAGATGATTTTGGCTTCGGGCAAGTTGAAGTCCAATGCGCCGCGACTCATGCGGTGTGCACGCAATTTGAGACTGAGCTCCTCGGCCACGCGAAGCCCAGGCTTGTAGCTCTCCGTGATTGGATCGATATCGCCCTCGAGCGTCATCTCCAGCGTGCGCGCGACCTTGTCATAGGTGAGCTTGGCCGCGCTCTTCATAAACGCGCGGTGCATCTCCACGTCTTGCACGATAGCGTTCTTGTCGAGCGTGACCTCCGCGCACAAGCAGAGGCGAATCACATCAGGGAGCAGCGAGCACAGGTTGCTCGAAAGTGCGCGCGGCAGCATAGGAATTGCGCGCTCGGGCAAGTAGACGCTGCAGCCGCGATCCAGGGCTTCTTGGTCGAGCAAGGTGCCGGGCCGCACATAGGTACTTACGTCGGCGATGGCGATCCAAGCTTTGTAGCCACCATCACTTGTGCGCTCGACCCACACCGCATCGTCGTGATCGCGCGCGTCTGCAGGGTCGATGGTGGGCAACGGGATATGTGTAAGATCCACGCGTCCTTCGAGCATTTCTTTCGGCACCTCGAGGCCATAGAGCTCGGCCTCGGAGATCGCCGCGTCGGTGTGCGTTTCGGCGATGCCGGCCACCATGACAATCTTGTGCGTCTCGACGCTGAGCACACCGGGCCGCCCCAACACAGCGACGAGTTTGCCCTCGGGGTTCTCGCGTGCGTCTTCTGGAAAGCGCGTGACTTGCGCCACCACGGCGTCGCCGTCTTCGCCGCTGTTTCCCTCGCCCGCCGTGGTGTCCATGGCGGACGTCAGCACGATGGGTCCGCGCACGCGAGCGTCATCGGGCTCCACCCACGCCTGATTGCCTTTGCGGCGCATGATGCCGCCGACACGCATCACGGACCGCGTGATCACTTCGTCGACGTGGCCCTCCAGGCCTTGAGGCCTGCGACCAATCACGCGCACGCGCACCGTGTCGCCGTGCATGGCGCCGCCCAGCGCATCTTGGCTGACGAACACATCGTGGCCTTTGGCGCCCGGCGATTCTACAAAGCCGAAACCGCGCTGGTTCATGCGAAGGACGCCAATGCGCGTGCCATCGGCCGGAGCGAGCCCCTCGTTGCCTTGGCCCGACGCAGCGCGGTGCGCGAGCAAATCGCGCGGCGGAGAGCCCGCGGCGTTACGGCCCGCAAGCAAGTCGCGCGGCGGTGGGCCTCCTTTGCTGAAGTGCTTGTCAGCCGAGACATTGAAGCCCGGCATCGGCGTGCCGAAATCAGATGGCAGTGCCTTCTTGGCGCGCTTGGGCAGTTTCTCCACCAAGGGCGGCGGCGCGCCGCGTTTGGGTTTGCCCTTCGTCGTCGCTTTGGCTGCGGCTTTGGGTACGGCAGCAGGTTCGTGAGGCGTGCCCTTCACCGCCATTCGAAAGGCCTCACCTTCGCCATGAAGCAAGCCATCTTGGGCCATGCCATCGAGCATGCGCAGCAATGCTCCGCGCTTTTTCTCCGGCACGGCAAGTGCGTCTGCAATTTTAGAGACGCTTTGCGCTGCGTGAGATTCCGTCAAAAATTCTGTCACCGCGTCGCGGGAAGGTAGAGCCATGACTCTTCTTATCCCCTTTTGCGTGATAGAAGAGCAAAGAAGCTCCGTGTCTCCCCGCCTCTCCCTCCTTCTGTTTCCGCTTGTTGCCCTCGTTGTCACCTCCGCGTGCCATGCGCCTTGGCATGCAGGTGGTCCTCAAGCCCGCTGTGTGCAGCAATGCTCGGCCATGCGTGTACGCTCCTGCGATGAAGCGGCCTGCGCACGCGGATGCGATCTGGCAAGCGATCGCGTGGTGGAGCGTCAAGACTCTTTGGTCCGCGCGTGCGTGAAGCGCGTGGCCACCAAACATGCGCGCTGCGACGACGCCGTGTGGGCCACCTGCGCCGTGCGCGTAGGCCCATACGCCGACGGTGGACCGTCCGCACCCACACCACCGCCCGATGTGTTCGACGACGAATGAGCTTTTCTCTCTCCGACGATCGCAAGCGGCTGCTGAACTTTTATGCGCCCCCCAAACGCATCGTGTCGTTGGTGCCTAGCGACACGTATTCGGTGTGGGCGTTGGGCGCAGGCGCTCGTTTGGTTGGGCGCACCGATTACTGCGTTGAGCCCGCGGGCTTGGAATTTGTTCCCAGCGTCGGCGGCACCAAGAATCCCAGGATCGAGCAAATCGTAGAGCTTAAACCCGATTTGGTGCTGGTCAACCAAGAGGAAAATACGCGTTCAGATATCGAGGCGATGGTGGCAC
>JAYWGD010000424.1:0-1697 GCA_043778435.1 Myxococcales bacterium
AGCACATCCTTTCTGACGTTGAGACCTTGGGCGTTCCCGTGATTCATTTTGGCACTGGAACCAGCACCTTGCTTGAGTTGCAGCGTGACGCAGGCGGCACGGTGATCGGGCTCGATTGGCGCACGCCTTTCGCGGAGGGCTGGGCGCGCGTGGGCTACGACCGTGCCATCCAAGGGAACATGGACCCGACCGTGTTGTTTGCGGGGCCGGAGCTCGCGTGCGAACATGCGCGTCGCGTGATGAACGCGGCGGCCGGGCGCCCGGGTCACATCTTCAATCTGGGTCACGGCATCTTGCCGGAGACGCCGGTGGATACCGTGAAGGCCGTTGTCGACTTCGTCCACAACTACAAGCACAGCCTATGACCACCGCCATCCTTCTTACTGGGCACGGTACCATTCAAGAACTGGGAGATATCCCGGGATTTTTGAAGAATATCCGCCGCGGCGCCCCGACTCCAGATGGCTTGGTAAGCGAGATGCAACACCGCTACGAAGCCATCGGGGGACGCTCGCCACTCACTGCAAAAAGTACCGAACTTGCGGCCTCGTTAGGTCGTGAGCTGGGCATGCCTGCGCGCTTCGCATCGCGGCTCTGGCATCCTTATGTGAAGGAGGTACTGGAAGATCTCAAGGCCCAAGGCGTGACGGAGGTGGTCACGGCGGCGCTCGCGCAGTTCTCTGCACACGTGTATCATGCACATGTAAGAGAAGTAGCAGAACCCATGGGCATCGCAGTGCGCGAAGTGCCCAACTGGGGCAACACACCCGCGCTTGTTGCGGCGTATGCTGCACGCATCATGGCGCTTGATGTGGGCCCTGATGACTATGTGGTGCTCAGCGCGCATAGTTTGCCGCAGATGGTGGTGGATGCTGGCGACAAGTACCCGGAGCTGGTGCACAACGCCGCCGAAGCCGTGGCAAAGGCCGCGGGCTTGGGCCAGGCTTGGGGCCTTTATTACCAAAGCCAAGGCGCCAGCGCGGGGCCTGGCGGTAGGCCGATGGTGTGGATCGGACCTGATCTGAAAGCCGCCGTTGCGACGGCAAATGAGCGTGGCGCCAAACGCGTGGTGTTTGCACCCATTGGCTTCTTGGCCGATCATGTAGAGGTGCTCTACGACTTGGACATCGAAGCCCGAAAATGGGTGGAAGATGCAGGCATGCACTATGCACGCACGGAGTCTCTCAATGCCCATCCGGAGCTCGTCGCTCTTTTGGCAGAGCTTGTGAGGTCGGTCGCTCCCGCATGACGGAACCTTACGATCTTGCGGTGGTCGGCGCCGGGATCACGGGTCTTGCGCTTGCGTACAGGGTTTTGCAAGCGAAGCCCGATGCACGCGTGGTGTTGCTCGAGGCGGCAGGCACTGCGGGCGGCAATTTGCGCACTGAGCGCACGCCGGAGGGCTACCTGATTGATGCAGGCCCCGACTCTTGGGTGGCGCAAAAGCCTCAAACTTCGGCGCTCGCGCGTGAGCTGGGATTGGGAGACTGTCTGATCGGCACCCGCGCCGAGAATCGCAGCGTCTTCGTGTCTCATCACGGCGCGTTGCATCCTATGCCAGAGGGGTTGGTGCTTGGCATCCCCACGGCGATGATGCCCATTGTGCGCACCCCGTTGT
Source organism: Myxococcales bacterium (assembly GCA_043778435.1). GTDB lineage: Bacteria > Myxococcota_A > Polyangia > Polyangiales > Polyangiaceae > JAAFHJ01. The sequence goes on from JAYWGD010000424.1 coordinate 1,619, forward strand.
TTAGTTGGGCGGGCAAGATGCGCATGGCGTTGGAGCTTGCCGTGCCGCCGCGCAACAGCTCCGAGGATGAGACGGTCGA
>JAYWGD010000425.1:0-1694 GCA_043778435.1 Myxococcales bacterium
CGACGCCGGCCAGACCATCGATTGTGGCGACTTTGGGACTGACGCAGGCGTACTCAAAACACCATTCGAGGTCACCGGCGATCACGAGTTCGCGGTTACAACGTACCAGCTTGGCGGTGTTATCGCGGATACGAAACCAACACCGGGTGAATCCGCATCAGGCGACCCTTCACAAAGCCAGGCCGTCGCGGTCGAACAATACCGATCTGCGTACACATTTCTTACGCCTTCCGACTACAGCTCAAGCTTTGTTGACGTTGTTGCGCCATCTGACGCCGCCATCACACTGGACGGGAAGGCCGTGACAGCAGCAGCGGTTGCAATCTCGCGCGGCTACGGCGTTCGCCGTCTCGCGCTCAACAATCTCGTGGGAGATGGCTCCCATAAGATTGTTGCTAACAAGCCCTTCGGCATTCAAGTGAGCGGCTATGGTCAATTCACCAGCTACCAGTATCCAGGTGGCCTCAACTTGGGCGTCATCGCCGAAGTTCCCGTGAAGTGAACGCTCCCATCACCAACACCGCGAGCAAGCCCGCCGCGCCTTCTTCCAAGGAGGTGCGGCGTGTTGCTCCCAAACTCATCGCCGAGCTTGCGCCGGAGCCCAGTGAGCTTTGGGCGGGGCCAGCGCACGCGGCAACGCTTGTCTTTCTCGACTTGGAGATGACGGGGCTGGATGTGGGTACCGATCGCGTGCTCGAGATTTGCGCCGACCGGTTTGAGCAAGGCGTGTTGGTCAAGCGCCTTCACACGCTTGTGAACCCCGGCGAGATGGCAGAGCTCAATGCTGCAGTGCACGGAATCAACGCCGAGATGCTCGCGGGCAGCCCACTGTTTTCGGACGTAGCCGAAGAGCTGCGAGCCTTGCTCGCCGGCGGCGTGCTTGTGGCCCATGCCGTGCCGTGGGACCTTGGTTTTTTGCTTGCAGAGTACGACCGCCTCGGCGCGCCGCTTGCGCCGCCACACACCATCGACACGCTTCTTTTGTCGCGCCGCTGCTTTGCGTCGCCGGCCTATGGTTTGGATGCGCTTTGCACCCACTTTGGCATTGCGCGCGCCGGCTCGCATCGCGCGAACCACGACGTGGATGCATTGCGCGAGATCTGGGCGCATTGTTTGCAAGCCGTGAAGCCCGAATCACTGCGAGAGCTTTGGGACATCTGCCACGGCGAACGCAAAGTGCGGGAAAGCATTTTGCAGATCTGTGAGGCCGCAGTGCTCAGCAAAAAGCCTGTTACGTTAAGTTACAGGCCAAGCTCTAGTCCGCCGGTGCAGCTGCGCTTTGTGCCTCTGCGCGTCGACCGAGAGCCGCCGCGTTTGGTGGGCTATGAGGCCAACACGCGATCGCGTTTGGAGCTTAAGCCCGAGCGTATTTTGGCTGTGCTCGATGCGTAGACGTTTCGAGCGAGACCGCGAAATTTTGGGGCACACCCTTGGGTCTCAGTCGGGTAGAACAACGGGCAGCATGAATGTCGCGACGTTGCGCTTAGGCGCCCTGGTTGTTTCCTCGATGAGTTTGCTCTCCCTTGCGTCGTGCGGTGGTGGCACGCCCGCCGGCAACACCTCGGCAAGCCCCGCCGAGGCTTGGCTAAGCAGAGCCAAAGCGAACTACAAATCGCTCGACATGGACGATGCTGTGGAGAGCGCGCGCTCTGCGCTCAAAGCCGCGCCCGAGAGCACCGAAGCACACACGCTTT
>JAYWGD010000426.1:0-4675 GCA_043778435.1 Myxococcales bacterium
GGTATGGGTTGGTGGCTCCGGTGCAGACTGCACGACCGTGGCGGCGCGAGCAGGCACGACACAGACGTGCTGGCGCGCGACAAGCGCAAACCTCATCAAGCCCGCGGACAGCCCGACGATGAGTGTGACTGTGCGCATCCAAGACATCATGTCGCAGGACAAGACGAAGCAGGACGCTTACGTCAATGCCAGCGCAGCAACGGCGTGCCAACCCGTTCCGCAAACCACGCTCACCGTTTACTTTATGACCTTCGACAACGGCGGCGTTGTGGGCACCGTGGGCGCGAGTTACTCCGTGACAATCGACACTGAAGGCCCTACGCCGCCCACCAATCTCAAGGCAGATGTGGGCAATGCGCGCTTGTATCTGAGCTTTACGCCGCCGGTAATCACCGGACAAAACGTGGCATTCACCGATGTGTACTGTGCTGTGTCAACAACCGCGGGGGCTGGTGGCGGAACGACAACCACGACCGGTAAAGATGCCTCTACAGCTGCAGCAGCCGATGCTGGCGCAAGCGATGCGTCATTGATGGTCTCGGTGGATAGTGGCGCGCTCGATGCCTCAAGTGCATCATCGAATGACGAAAGCCTTTCAACGCTTGACGTTGGGGCGCAAGAATCTTCAACCACGACTCAAGACGCCTCAACGGACACCACAAGCTCGAGGAGCGCGCTCAATTGCGCGCTCAGCAGCGCCATCGTCTCGGGGGCCACAGTGCCCGCAACTTTGCCTGAAGGCGTATGGCTTTGTGCGCGTGAGACGGCTTCGTCCGCACTCGTTCCGTCTTCCGTCACCGTCACCAAAGGACCCGACGGAAAGCCTCTGGAGAATGGTGTAAACTACACCATGGCAGTCGCTTTCGTCGATACAGTAGGCAACGCAGGTGTGCTTTCTGAGCGCACCTGCGCCACACCCGAGGTCACCCGGGGGTTCTACGATCAATATGTCTCGGCCGGTGGTGCCGCTTCAGGTTGCGCCTTAAGCCACGGGGGCAGCAGGAGCTTGGCCGGTGTCATCTTGCTGGGGCTGGTGTTGGCGGCGGTTCGGAGGTCGCGATGAAGTTTGTACTTTACATCGTTGCATGTTGCACTTTTTCGCTGGCGTCTCATGCCGGGCAGGATGACGAGATCCTGTCACCGCACCACAGGGAGCATCAACAGAGCGCTAGAGATGGCATTGTGGAATTGCGCTTTGGGCCCTATCTGCCTTTGGTGGATTCGGACCCGGCCCTGAGGGGGGCGACTCCGTTTCGCGATTTCTTTGGCACAACTCCTCGCGTATTGGTCGGTTTGCAGGTTGATTGGCAAGCTTATCGAGTCAAGAAGTGGGGAAGTATAGGTCCGGGCATCTCTGCTTCTTACACGCAGTTCTCAGGCAAGGCGCGGTTGCAGCGCGACCCCACAAAAGAGTCGCAAGATCAGACAAGCTTGTCGGTGTACCCGCTCACGGGGGTTGCTGTGTTGAGATTGGACGCACTTCACGAGCAGCTTTCTGTGCCGCTGCAGCTTTACGCAAAGGGCGGAATTGCAACGGCTTATTGGCGCGCAACAGGCCCAGATGGAGTTTATGAGATCAACGGCAAGACCTCATCCGGCATGACGTGGGGAACACGCTTCGCCCTGGGCGCTGGTTTCCAACTCGATTTTTTGGACCCACTCACCGCAGCGCGCTTTGATGAGAGCTCGGGAGTGAATCACACCTATTTGTTTTGGGAGTACGGAGTCTCCACACTTAATGGCTTGAGCTCGGATCCCGTGATGCGCTTGGGATCCAAAGATTGGTCCGCGGGCATAGCATTCGAATTTTAGTCGCGGGTTGGGGTTGCAGGAATAACCACTGGTCCATCCGGCTTCCCTCAAAGGCGATAGGCGGCTTGCGGAGGCGGAGGTGTGCCATCTACCACTTCTTCAAGCAGCCAACGGGCGCGTCTCACTTTGACGCCAAGCAGCTCTAGGTGCGCTCGGAGCTCCAACGCTCGTAGGTCGCCGATGGTGCGAGAAGAAATCAGTATCTCCTGAGCTCCCAAACTCTGCACACACTCACCCATGGGGGTGTTCGGTCCGAACACGGGCAAACCATGCACGATGCATCCTTCTTTGCTCGGATCATCATCGATGAAGCCGACCGGATGCATCTGAAGCTCTAGGTTCCCCTGAAGCGCGCGAGCCAAGGATTCACCGGCATCCCCTGCGCCATAAATCAGCACCCGCTTGTACTCGGTGCTGACACGCGATGCCGAAATACGATCATGAACGACGCGAAAGCTAAAGCGTAGCGCTGCGGTTCCAAGAAAAAGCAAGATGCCGTCGAGCACAAAGACGACCCGAGAGAACCCGCGCAATTCGCCTTGGGCAAAAACGGCCACAAATCCAGCGGCTACCGTTGCTGCAAGCACCGCGAGGCCCAGGCGTCGGACCTCCCGAATGCCCGTGTAGCGCCAGATGCCGCCATAGATCCCTGCCGACAAGAAGACGATCAGCTGCGTTGCGGATACCCAAGGGATGGATGCTCGAAACCGCACCCAGTGTTGGGGAACAGGTTCACCCTCGAAACGAAGCAAAAATGCAGCATAATAAGCAAGAAGAATGATCGTGTAGTCTGCAATAACTTCAACGATGCGCCGCTTGTAGTTAAAGTCTGCATACGTTGGAATGGTGGCACGTGGGGATGGGGGACCATTGCTGGCCGCATCTGTTGCACGCGCGGCGGCATTCACCGGGGTATAGACCCGCACCTTTGCGAGATAGACACCCGCGGCTGCCAACACAACTGCGAGCGTTGGAAGAGCCAAACCCACGGCGCTGTCGGGAAACAGATGCATGGCAATCGCGACCGTGCCGGCGAGCAGACCCATCGCATACAGCACCAGCGCGGCACTGCGCTCTGAAAGCCCAAGCGCCACCAAGCGATGTGATGCATGGTCACGTCCGCCTTGAGACACAGGGCGCCCATTGAGCTTGCGCGTGATCGTCACAAGCGTGGTGTCGAGGATCGGGATCGCGAGCAACAAGACGGGAGGCGCAAGAATGCCGATGACACCACCTGAGTGCGCGCGTGGTGCATACAGCGCGGCGCCACCCAAAAAGAACCCCAAGAAAAGACTACCTGAATCTCCCATAAAGATGCTTGCCGGGTTGAAGTTGTAGACCAAAAACCCGCCTACAGAACCCGCGAACGCCAAGCACATAAACGCGTCTGAGTACTGACCATCCATGCCGTGCAGCATCGCCAAAAACAATGCGGCAATGCCGGCGATGCCCGAAGACAAGCCATCAATGTTGTCGAGCAAGTTGAGCGCGTTGGTCACACCGACCAGCCAAAACACCGTGATGGCCTGATTGACGGGAGACCATGGCGTCCAGGGAAATTCCAAGCCAAACGCTGTAAGCGCGATGGCCGCGAGCAACTGACCAATCAGCTTTGTGTACGGGCGAAGCTGGATACGGTCGTCCACAAAGCCCAAGACCGCCATGCTGAGCGAGCACAAAACCAGGAGACCACCACGTTTGATGGCGTGCGTGGCCTCTCCATAAACAAAGCTGATGAAGAACGCCGCAACAATGCCCACTCCGCCCATCAGTGCGGTGGGCTTGGCGTGCCAGCGATCGGCCCGAGGCCTCGCGACCCAGCCCACGCTGCGCGCGACAAGACGCACCAGAGGAGTCGCAAGCAACGCGGCCACGAAGGACAACGCGAACGGAATGAAGTACGAAATGGCCGGGTCTTTGAAGAGCTTCATGCTTTGCTCCTCCGAGGTAGAGAGCATGCGCACCGCAAGTAGCTCACTCCGCGTTGCGGGCTTTGATATCGGCGATGACGTCCGTCAGAATATCGTCCAGGCCCTTGGTTGGCGACCAACCAATTTGTGCGCGAACCTTGTCGATGCTTGGCACGCGGCGTGCCATGTCTTCGAAGCCGGCTTCATAGGCTTGCTCATAGGGGATGTAGGTGAGGCCGGCTTTGTTGCCGGTCATCTCGTTCACTTTGCGCGCCAAGTCTTCGATTGAGATCTCGAACGTATTGCCCAAGTTGAACACTTCTCCGTACGCCTTGTCGGTCAACATCAAGTCGGCAAGCGCGCGAACGATGTCTTTGACGTGGCCAAAGCAGCGACTCTGCTTTCCGTCGCCGAACACGGTGATCGGCTGTCCAGCAAGCGCCTGGCTTACAAAGTTTGGAACCACCATTCCATACTGACCTGTTTGGCGAGGGCCTACGGTGTTGAACAAGCGACCTACGACCGTGGGGAGCTTCTTTTCGCGGTAGTACGCGAGGCCCAAAAACTCGTCGATGGCTTTGGAGCATGCGTAGCTCCAGCGACCTTTGGTGGTGGCGCCCATCACCAAGTCGCCGTCTTCGCGGAAGGGAAAAGCAGTGCTTTTGCCGTAGACTTCGCTGGTCGAAGCAATAAAGACGGGGCGCTTCTTCATGTTGGCCGCGTTCAGCACCACTTCGGTACCCTGAATGTTGGTTTCGATGGTGCGCACGGGGCTTTCCACAATGAGCTTCACGCCCACGGCCGCCGCGAGGTGGTACACAACGTCGCAATCATCGACGAGCTCGCGCACCACGCGCTCGTTTGCAACGGTATCGATGGTGTAACCAAACTTGGGGTTGCTCTTAAGGTGAGCAATGTTGCGTATCGAACCGGTCGACAAGTCGTCGAGCGCA
>JAYWGD010000427.1:0-1690 GCA_043778435.1 Myxococcales bacterium
GCGCCCAGGCGCGCACCACCAACATCTCTTGCCACGCAGGCCCCCACGGCGCCGAGAACGGAATGCCGGCACGCGTGAGCGCACGCGCATAGTCTGCCCAGGCATGCGCGGGCGCATCAGGCGGCATGAGCAAAATCAGGTCATTAGGCAATGCACCGCGCGCAAGCAAATAGGCCAAATGGTTCGCCACCGCATCAGGATAAGAGTTGCGAATGGCCCAAGACGACACCTTGCCCGAGCGTTTCGAGATGGGATCGGGCACCTCGAGCAACACATGCGGCGCAGGCGCGTCTCGATGGCCGCGCGCCACGACGCTGTGCTCCCCTCTCGCCCCATGCTCCGCGTTGTCGTAGCCCGACGCGGCAAGCCGCGTTCGAAGGCGATCCATCGACGGGACGAGTGCCGCATGAAGAGCCTCGCTTGCGCGCAAACACCAAGGCTCCAGCTGCCCGCGCAGCGCATCACGGCGTGCATGCGCCGCCTCACGCGACAAGCCTGGACGCACCTCGCGCACGCGACCTTTCCAATGCCAAAATCGGCTTCGGTCGGTGTCCGCAAGTAGATGCAGTTTCCACCAAAGTGCGTGAGCCACGCGCTCGTCGTCCGCCGCCCCCAATCGAAACGCTTCCTGCACAACACGCCCGAGCATCACAAGGCTCTCCACGCCAAAGTCTTTTTGGGACGACGATGGCTGTTGCACATCACGCGTGATCTCGGCCGCCTCAAGCGCCCATGCGATGGCATCCTGCAGCAGCGGCTCAAGCGTTTCGGCACTCGACGTGTCCTTGGGGGCCGAGGCCAACGCCTTGAGCGCAAACGCTTCTAGATACTCACGCGGGCCACTCTCTGCGCCAAAGTCTCGCGCACGCCGGCGCAAAACCAACCGTAGCGCGAGGTCTGGCGCGCGCAGTTCGTCGCTGAGCCATGCCGACATGCAGGCACGCAAGTGAGCGGAAGTGCCGCTCATCGTCGCGCTCTCAGGCGCGCAAGCGCGGGCAAAGTGGCACTGGGCTTGGCTGACGCACGAGGTGCATGCGCCTCATCGCAAAACCCACGATACTCGCAATACGTGCAAGCCCCCTCGCTCGGCATTTTTGGCAAAGCCCCTGCGCGCACCGCCTGCTCGAGTGCGTCATGTAGCGCTTGCACCGATGCGCGCGCCTCTGCATCGAGCGGCACACTAACATGCGTGTATTCTCCACGGAATGTGCCGTACCAAAGCTGTCCGCCGGCAACACGCTCGCCAGGCAGCACGTGCTCCAATACAAGCGCATAGATCACGGGCTGAAGCAGTTCGCCGCCCTGAATCACATCGCCATGTTCGGCCGCGATCTTGCCCGTCTTGTAGTCGGTGGCGCACAAGCGCCCGTCGGGCAATCGCTCTATCAAGTCCACCGAACCACGCACCTTGAGACCGCAACTTAGCAACACGGCGTTTGGTACACTTGCGGCGTCGCGGGCCTCGCCTGTGTCTTCCAAACCAAAGGCGAGCTCGAAAAACACGGGCGTCTCCACGCGTCCAATCAGGGCCTTGAGCCACTCTTTCGCATCAGTGCGGATCTCCGCCATGCCGTCGTCCCACACCACCTCATGCACGTGCATGTTCTTCGATCGGGCAGACGCGATGCACTCCTCGCTCACGCGCGCGACGGTGGCCATGGCCTCGGGCAGCCGCGTGTAAGCGAGCGGA
>JAYWGD010000428.1:0-1688 GCA_043778435.1 Myxococcales bacterium
CGTCGACGGTGATGGATGCCCCGTCCACCCAACTTTCTTTCTTCTCGTCGTCCACCGCGACCACCTCGACACGGAGGCGGCCCACAAAGGGTTTCAGGATAGACATAAACGCCAACGCCTCGGTGCGATCCCCGTCGGACACTGCTCCCGTGCGATCTGCAACCATATGCTCTAGAGACACCTGCGCATCTGCATAACGGCCCACATTTTTTTGGCTGGTCGCCACGGCCATCAAAACACGCGGGTCGTTGGATAGTTGATGGGCCGCCTGAAACTGCTGCTGCGCACCCTCCCAGTTCTCGCTCTGAGCAAGCTCCTTGCCCCGCTGATACGATGCCTTTGCCTCACCTGTGAGTTGATCGACCAGCGATCGGGTGCGTGCCGTGGGTGCAGCTTTTGCCGACTTGATCGGAGCACGCAGCACACGAGAGGGACCCGCTGCAAACGATGAGCTGACAGAGAAGACCAACAGCGAGGACAGGAGCAATGGTGAACGCATAGATTCGATCTTTCTCGATTAGGGCACGCCGCCCGCACCCTTGAGCCCTCCCGAGGGCTTTGCGGGAGCGGACTCAGTGGGTACGGACACAACTGGCGGAACCGCCGCTGCTTTGACGGGTGGTTTGACGGTGGCTACAGCAGCCGCACGCGGCATGGGCGCCGATGCGTCAAGCGCCAACAAGAGAGGCGCGACAGGAAGCTGAGGCACCATATCGATCGCCGATGTGGCCGACAACACGGCAGGGGGCGGTGGCGGCGCAATCGCGGCTTGTTCGGATGATGCGGCCGAACCGCGCGAAAGTTTGACGAGAACGAACACCACGCTGGCTGTAAGCGCCAAGCCTCCGGCCGCTACGGGCATGCGTCCCGAGACACGAGCGCGACTGGGTTGCGCCTTGTCTTCTTGCGTCGAATCTGCAGAAGCCACGATGGGCGCTAAGGTGCCGGAGGTTGGCTTACGCGGTCTGGAGGCCTGCACAAGCGAACTACGTGGTGCCGCCTCATCATGCGGGGTGTTCTCAAGAATGCTCACCGCACGACGCGCAAGATCGTAGGCCTCACCGGCATCCGTGTAGGGCGCAAGCATCGTGGCAAGCTCTCCTACATCTGACACGCGTTCATCGCGATTGGTACGTAGACAGAGCTCGATGGCTCGTGCCACGCCCTCCGGCAAATTGGGCTCCAACGTGCGCACATCGTCGGGCTCGTTTTGCAAAATGAGCGCCACAACTTCCGTGAGTGAATCGGCCAAGAAGGGCAATCGACCGGTCACGAGCTCGTAAAGAATGACGCCGAGTGCCCACACGTCGCTGCGCTCATCCACATTCTTGGAGGAGCGCATTTGCTCGGGCGACATGTAGTAAGGCGTGCCCATCACCGCTGCAGTTTGCGTGAGCGCGTGGCTCTTGCTGTTGATCTCTTTCGAGATGCCAAAGTCGAGCACCTTGAGCACCACTTGGCCGCCGGGCTGCTTGGCCAAAAAAAGATTTGCAGGCTTGAGATCGCGGTGCACGATGCGAGACGCATGCGCCTCTGCCAGAGCTTCACATGCTTGCAATATACAATAAACAGCTTCCGGCACTTGCAGCACGAGTCTGCCCGTAATCCCTTAGCACAGGGGGAATCGGGGAATCGCGCTGCCAGTGCAGCATCCGCAGCAAAGCGAGCATCGAATGCCGCGCATAGCG
>JAYWGD010000429.1:0-4661 GCA_043778435.1 Myxococcales bacterium
TCCACGCCTCCGCAGTGGCGCCTTAGGTCTCCGATGCGTGGGGCAAGATGAACCACGGGATGGTCTGGTTTTCCCATGAGTTGAAGTACTGTTTTGACCAAGTGATTGACCGATAGCTCTACGCCCGAGGCGACGTTCACAACCTGATTGCGCGAGGTCTGCGTCAGATAAATATCGATGGCAGCTTGGGCTGTATCGCGGGCAAAAATAAGGTCGCGCGTTTGTTCGCCGTCTCCATAAATCTCGATAGGCAACTCCGCCATGGCGCGCTTCACGATGAGCGGTAAAACGCCAGCATGGGCGCCCGAATTTTGGCGCGGTCCATAATTGTTGAAGGGACGCAGTGTGGTCACATCCAATCCAAATGTCTCGGCGTAGGACATCACGAGCGCGTCGCCTGCAAGTTTGCTTGCCGCGTAAGGAGTCGCGGCAGAGGTGGGATGATCTTCATTCATGACGGGATGCACCGCCGACCCGTAGGTCTCGGAGGACGAGAAATGCACCAACGTGGAGAAGGCTTGCTCCCGGAGTAGCTCACAGAGAACGAGGCTGAGCTCTACGTTTTGACGCACGTTCCATGCAGGATCGATGAGCGACTGCGGCAAGGGAATCACCGCCATGTCGTAAGCGATGTCGATGTGCTCACGCTTCACGATCTCGCGCATGCTCGCCATGTCGGTGGCATCAGACCAATAGGTAACAAGCTTGCTGCCCAGCTTTTTGCCTGCCTCCGACAGGTTCTCTTTCTTACCAAGATAGAGGTTGTCCACCACCACAACCGAGCGAGGATGCTCCAAACACAATCGTTCGGCGACGTAGCTTCCCAGAAACCCAGCGCCCCCAGTAATGAGTACGTTTTTGTCGTAAAAAGTGGGGTTCATGCTTGCCAGGTCTCTCGATAAGTAACGAGATTGTCATATTTCTTTTGAAGAGGCGGCGCAAGGATGAAGCTCCCTTGACCGCTCGGAGTCGCCGAGCCTTGTGACAAGAAAACCAGCTTTTCCGGCGACTGCAGCAAGCCGGCTACACCGAAGGTCGAGGAAGGCTGTTGTCGACGGCACCACACGTCGAAGCATTTCGAAGTCGAGCTCTTGATACGCGTCGTGATCGGTTGCGAGAGCGATCAGCTGACACCCCTCGGCCATGGCAGTCACCTCGCCTTGATAGACTGGAACGTGCGGGTCGTGCTGCAGCACCTGCGCGCCAAGCTCTCGCAGTCGCGCGGCAAATGCCAACGCCGGGCTGTGCGCAAGCTCTTGAACATTCTCGAGGTAGCTTGCCCCGAGCACGAGCACTCGTTTGCCGGTGAGGTTGCCACCCACACATTGCGCCGCAAGCATGGCGGCATGGTGCGGCATAGACTCGTTGACCGCCCGCGCCGCGCGCAGATAGCCGTTGTCGGCAAGCACGGCGCCCAAAAGATAGGAGTCTTTGGGCAAGCATGATCCGCCTACACCAACGCCGGCCTTGAGCACCTGTCGACCGGGACTCTCGTTCACCAGCATGCGCACTGTGTCAAAGTCGCCACCCGCGGCTTCGCATGCGAGCGCCAACGTATTGGCAAACGCAATGTTCATGTCGCGCCACGCGTTCTCGGCCGTCTTGCTCAGTTCGGCGTTGGCCCACGTAGCCCGACGCAGCGGGGCGCCGTAAATGTGCGTGTAAAGTTCATGCATGCTCGCCCATGTGCGGTCTGATTCGACTCCGATGACACGCGGAAGCGAAGTTGCATTGGCAAGCAATTTACCTGGCATAACGCGTTCTGGGGCATGCGCGACACGGTCGGTTGCGCGCTCGAACATCGGTGCCACAAGCCGCGCCGTGGTGCCCGGCGCGAGTGTGGACTCCAGCACCAGGAGTTGAAATGCCGGCGAGCATGTGGCCACGGCCGTGAGTGCTGTACGCAGCGCTTGTTCGTCGGGCATCCCCGACGCCAGCACCGGTGTGGGCACAGCCAAAAACAGGATGTCTGCGGGGGCGAGCGAGTCAGAGACCCGAAGTGCGCCGCTCTGAATTGCTTCGATGCACAGTGCATGCAAATCAGGATCGGTCAGTGAGAACGGGGTTTCGCCCGCCTCAATCATCGCGCGGCGCGCGGCATCGGTGTCGACGCCCAACACCGTGAATCCCGCGCGCGCCGCAAGCAACGCGGTGGTGAGCCCTACATACCCAAGCCCAATCACTGCGACCGTGTGGGACGGCAAGAGCGATGAGCGCTCGCTCATCCGAGGGGAAGCAATCGCGTGTAGACTGCAATGTGTGCTGCAACGATCGAAGGCAGAGCAAAGTGGGCTTCGGCATCTCTGCGTGCTTGGCGACCAAACGCTGCCGCTTGCGCCGGGTTCTTGATGAGCTCATGCATCGCATCCGCGAGCGCCATCGCGTTCTTGGCGGGCACGAGCAGGCCGTTCTGACCGTGGCGAACCACATCTCTGCAGCCAGGAACATCGGTGGCAATGAGAGGGCGTCCACATGCTGCTCCCTCAAGCAAGGCCTTGGGCAAGCCTTCGCGGTAAGAGGGAAGAACCACCGCAAACGCACGTCGGAGCATCGCAGGCATGTCGGTGCAATGGCCCTTCCACTCCACAAGACCTGCGTTATCCCAAGCTCGCAGACTTGCTTCCGGAACGCTCGCGGGGTTTGGGTCTGTTCCCCCTGCCAACACAAATGTTGCGCTCACACCACGACTTCGTAGAATACGTGCAGCTTCCACGTATTCTTCTACGCCCTTGTCTTTGAGCATACGCGCGGGGAGCACAAAGACAGATGGCGATGCAGACGGAACGGACGTCGCGGGAAATGCATCGAGGTCCACGCCGGAACCTCGAATCATGCTGAAGCTGGTTGGACTCCGAAGGCAGCCAGCGGTGTCGAACACGCGCATGTCGTCATCGTTCTGAAAAATTGCGTGAGCTTCGGGGCGTCTCATGACAGCACGAAATGCAAGCAAAAGTGCTTGTCGGAACAGTGCGGCTCCAGCCCCTTCGTGTAGAAAGACGTAGCCAAGTCCGCTTACCGCAAAGACCACATTGGGCACCGCGCGCGCCCGTGCGACCAAGCCGCCATACAGCATGCCCTTCATGGTGACCAAGTGCATCAACGACGGCTGAACTTGCCGCACGACCTCGTCGAGTGATCGCAGTGCGCGGGCTTCGGTCAAGGCGCCGCGAGAGGCTCGCGTAACCTCCCATGGATGAAACTGAAGGCCTGCACCAAGAATGGCGGCTTCTTTTCCATCGGCCTGAGCCGTCACATGAACCTCATAGCCCCGTGCCTGTGCAGCTTTGGCGATTGCAAGGCGATGCGACACGAAGAAGCCCGCGTGATTGACGACAAAGAGAATGCGTTTTGAAAGGACCACGGGATGATGTCTCGATTTCGCTCGATACTCGCAGTGCCCTTGGTTACACAAGGTTCGATGCGCTCAGCCCCTATCCAGTGGACGACGATGTCGTTTTGGCGAGGCCTCGCTCGGGTCGTAGGTCGTCGCGCCATGCTTTGGGGCCTGGTCGGCCTTGTAGCATCCATTGGTTTGGCGGCGGTGGAGCTTGCCTTGTCGTGGTTTATTCAGGCTTTTTTGCGGGTAATGGGGTTGATGTCGCCGTTGGTCGTTGTGTCCGTGGGGCCCGATATCGCGCGGTTTTCGCCGTACGTTTTGGGGATCGCGCTGGTCGTGGTGGCAGGGCTACGAGGGATGGCTCAGTGGACATTCTGGCAGAGCAGCTTTGTCATGCAGGAGATTGTGGTCGCCCGTTTGCGGCGCCTTGCGGTCTACGATGTGTTGCTCGCCAAGCCGCGCCGTTACACCTCAGCGTCGGAGCTGCAGAGCGCGATTGGCGAGGGCTTTATCAAAAGCTCCACGGCCATTTTTGCTCTTGTGCTGCTCATCGGCAGCTCTGCTCAAGCCGTGGTGCTTTGGTACTTTATGGTGCGCGCTGCGTGGAAGCCAACGTTGTACACCACGGCGGGGTTGGTGCTGGTGGCCGGCGCCGTCACGATTATGAACGGCCGGGTGAGACGTTATGCGGACCGAGTTCCCGAGGCCGTGGATGGTCTGAACGCAGGTCTCTTTCGTGTCCTTCGGAATGCGCTTCTTGTGCGTGTGCTCCGAACGGAGCAGCGCGAGTACAAGCATCTCACGTCTCACATCGACAGCCACCTGGGCTACTCCGTGAATGCTTCCTGGCTTGGAAATTTTGCGCAGACGCTGCCGCCTTTTGTGGGCGTTATTTTGGTGCTGACAGTGCTCGCCTTTGTTGGCGGAGATACCTCGCCAAGCGCGCTGCTTACCTTCCTCTATTTGTTTACGCGTTTTGTGCAGACTGCAGCCATTGTTGCACAGCAGGCGGGACAGGTAGCGCAACATGCCGGACATGGCCGACGTGCTCTGGGTTTTGTGAGTGCTTTTCGCGCCGATGAAATTGATGAAGCGATGTCCGATGTCCCTGCCGTTGCAGCCGTGTCGGCGTCGCCGCGTGGCGAGCATCGCCCTCCGACCTTTGCCGTTGAGCGTATGAGCTATGCCTACGACACCTCGGAGCGCAACGTGCTCAGTGACCTTTCGCTCACCATTCCCGCGGGGAATTGCTTTGCGGTCGTAGGACCAAGCGGCGTGGGAAAAAGCACGCTGTTGGGCCTGCTCTTGGGTGTCTTCGAGCCGT
>JAYWGD010000430.1:0-1680 GCA_043778435.1 Myxococcales bacterium
GGCTTGCCACGGACACATCGGGGATGCGCAAATCGGCGCCTCGGCCACGGCCAACGACCAAGCGGTCGCCATCGATGTCTATGTGGCTCTCGCCCTCGGCAAGTGGAATGCGGATGCGTAGCGCCATGCGCGCGGCCTAGCGCTTGCCGCCGCCGCGCTCAAGCCACCGGACCACGTCTTCGGCGCGGTCCTTGCCCTCAAAGCGCGAGAGCTCCTGGATGCCGGTGGGCGAGGTCACGTTCACCTCGGTGAGGCGGCCGCCTATAAGATCGAGGCCTACAAAAAACAGTCCGTCCGCTTTGAGCTTCGGCAACACGCTGTCGACCAACGCGCGCTCAGCGGTGGTCAAAGTCGTGGGCTCCACACTGCCGCCCGCGTGGATGTTGGAGCGCAAGTCATCGCCGCGCGGCACGCGGTTGATGGCGCCCAAGACCTCGCCGTCCAAGATGAGCACCCGCTTGTCGCCTGCGGTCACTGCAGGGAGGAAGCCTTGCACCATTACGGTGTGCGTTCCCTCGTGGGTCAGCATGTCGATGATGCTGCGGCAGTTCTTGTCGGCCGCGTCGACCATCAAAACACCGCTTCCGCCCGCGCCGTCTAGGGGTTTGATCACGCCGCGTCCGCCTTGTTCGCCCACAAAACGCATGATCTCGTCGCGGGATGCGCTCACCAGCGTGGGCGGCATGTGCTCGGCAAAGTTGAGCGCATAGAGTTTCTCGTTGGCATCACGTAGGCCACGCGGGTCGTTGATGACCCGCGTCTGCTTTTGCGCGATGCTGAGCATAAGTGTAAGGTACAAGTAGCTGCGATCGAAGGGCGGGTCTTTGCGGATGAGCACCGCGTCGACGTCGCTCAGCGAGAGATCTTGATCTTGGCCCAACGCAAACCACGGCGCCTCGGACAGGACGCGAATCTCTCGGCAGCGAGCCCATAATTTTCCCTCACAAACTGTGAGCTCATGGGCCATCGTGTGCAGCGCGCTGTAGCCAAGATTCTGGGCTGCGCGTTGGATGGCGTAGCTGGTGTCCTTGTCAGGTAGGATACGCGTCATGGGATCCATTACGTACAGGAGCTTCATCGCGGCGCATGATGGTGCATCCGGCGCTTTGAAACAAGCGACTCGCGCCGCCGTTGCTGTTGTCGCCGCATCATTGGCTGTGCCCGAAGCGCGCGCCGCGGCCTTTCCGGCGGCCTCGGGCTCGCGCTACGCCGTGGCCACCGACAGCGCTGAGGCGAGCCATGCCGCAGTGGATGCGCTTGAGCACGGCGGCAATGCGGCCGATGCTGCGGTGGCCGCGGCGCTCACCTTGGGCGTGGTGAGTCCTGCAGGCAGCGGCCTTGGTGGCGGCGGCTTCGCACTTGTGTACCTGAAGAAGGCGGGCAAGGTGGTCACGCTGGACTTTCGCGAGACCGCGCCCCCCAATGTGGACGTGGCCTTCCTCTCGTCGCGCACGGCGCCCGTTGCAGGCGATAGGCGTGCGGTAGGGATCCCGGGCGAGCCGTGGGGCCTTGAGCACATCACAACGACTTGGGGGAAGCGCACGCTGGCAGACAATGTGCAGTATGCAACGCGCCTCGCAAGCCAAGGCTTTGAAGTGCCTTCACATACACGTGCGATGTACACAGAATGGGGAGGCCGCCTCGTGGTGGGCGGAGAGCTGCAGCGCGCATTGGCCTCCG
>JAYWGD010000431.1:0-1677 GCA_043778435.1 Myxococcales bacterium
GCCATAGAGCAGGGCCGCGCCAAACAGCGCCGCGACCGTGAGTGTGCCGTACCCCCGACGTGGGCCGCAGCCTCCGGCAGGCTTGAGCAAGGCGAGCAATGCCAGTACCCCGCCTTCGCCGTGGTTGTCTGCACGCATGACAAAGGTTAGGTACTTGACGATCACGGTCAGCACCAACGACCAGAAAACCAGTGACACGATGCCCAGCACATTTGCGGGTGTCGGCTCAAGGCCATGGCCCGGAAGAAAGCACTCCTTCATCGCGTACAGGGGACTCGTGCCGATGTCGCCATAGACGACCCCTAGCGCCCCTAACGACAAGATCAACAATTGCTTGTTGGAGGCGGGAGCGTGCACGTGCCCCTCACTCTTTGGCATTTCGTTCATGACGCACTCCGACCTAACACAGAGCGCCTCGTGATGGGATTCCCGACGCGGCTCTGTGAATTAGGGTGCGCTTTGGAGTCGCAGGTCGCCCGAGGCTTCGTTGGTCGATTTGTCGATCGCGCGTGAGAAGTTCACCACGCGACCGTCACGAAGAAAGTCAGGAAACGAGCCTGAAATGCGACCAGACTCGCCCGAGATCGTCTTTGTCCAGGTTTGACCCCGACGCACCGCGAATCGCAATCGGCCGGCTGTGCCATCTTGATACGCGATACTGACGGTATTGTTTGAGTCTACGCGAATGGCGGTGTCCGGCGAGATCTCGTGAAGGCGATCCACGAATGGAGTGCCCGTAGGTGAGGAGCCGTCATCCACCGTTTCGGGTGCTGCACCAACCTTCGCGTAGCGCAAAGTGCCCTTGGCTTGATCAATGTAGGATACATGTAGCGCGCCAGCGGAATCGAACGCCCCTGCCACGCCCGCGCCGGCCGATGTGGAGCCGCCAGCAATGCCTGCACCATCCACTTGAGTGGCAAGCCATTGAGCGCCGCTTCGACGGTACACCGTGAGCTTTCTAGACCATGCATCGAATGCTGCCACGGCGGTATTTTGCTCTGAGACGACAATGTGGCTGTAGATGCCAAAGCGCTTGGGGATCGTCTCCATGGTTCCGCGCGTGACGGCAGCGGTGCATGTGGGCTTGTTGTCAGCGTTGCGTGTGCATACCTCTGTGGCGCCGCAGCTCGCGCAGCCCGCCACTGCGGCCGTGCAAATGCCTGTATCCTTCACGCATGCCAATGTGCCGCAGGTGCTACTGCCATCGCCGACGCGGAGGGCAGAGCACGCCGCGGTTTTCAATTCCGCGACGGTTTCGATGGTCCAATCTGATGTGCCGCGCGGCAAGTCTGTCTTTGCTTCAGCGAACAAAAGAGCCGCATGCGATGCGCCTTGCGGACCAGAGGCCAAACGGTGGAATGCGATCACGGGTTTGCCACCGCGAAGCGACAAGCTCGCATAGCGACCGATGTCGGATCCTTCCGCTTGCGCGACAACGTGCACCGACCAAGGCTGGCCTGGCTGGTGCAAGGCGTACTTCAGCGCGCCATGGGTCGCGTCGTAATAGGCCACGTGTTGCACGCCGCCGCTCGACACCACTGTGCTTGTCCACAACCCCACGTTGTCGCCCGGATCGGTTTCTCCCTTGCGCCAACCACGCGGATCCATGGGCGAGCAAGTGCCTGCGGTGCGCGCCGGAAGCCCGTCAATGACGTCCCATTGCGTGGCCCCAGTCTT
>JAYWGD010000432.1:0-1673 GCA_043778435.1 Myxococcales bacterium
GAATGCCACGCTGGGCGAGGGCGATTTGTTCGTGGCTGAGGCCGACGAGAGTGATGGCTCGTTTCTCAAGTTCACGCCCACCATCGCGGTGGTGACGAACATCGACGCCGAGCACTTAGACCACTACGGCAATCACGAAAATGTGAAGCAAGCGTTTGTCACGTTCGTGAATCGGACGCCGTTTTATGGACTCGCCGTTTTGTGTGTAGACCACCCGCATGTGCATGCCATCTTGCCTCAGGTCGCGCGGCGTTTCGTCACCTATGGCTTGAGCAAACAGGCCGATTATCGCGCCAAAAACTTAAAATTCCAGGGCCTCATGACGCACTTCGATGCGTACAAGCAAGGCGAAAAGCTGGGCGAATTTGTGGTGCGGATGCCCGGCGAGCACAATGTGCTCAATGCGCTTGCAGCCATTGCGGTGGCCGACGAGCTCGAGGTTCCGCTCAACATCACGCGCGATGCGTTGGCGAACTTTGTCGGCGTGCAGCGTCGCTTCACCACTGTTGCAAATGTGCAGATTGCACGCAATGGAGTGCGGGGCGAGGTCACGTTGGTCGACGACTACGGGCACCACCCCGCCGAGGTGCAAGCCACGCTGAAAGCCGCGCAGAGCGGCTTTCCCGATGCGCGCGTGGTCGTGGCGTTTCAGCCGCACCGATACACTCGAACCCGAGACTTGTTTGAGGAGTTTGCGCTTTCATTTCACAACGCCGATGTGGTGCTGGTCACCAATGTTTATGCAGCCGGCGAGGCGCCGATTGATGGCGCGAGTGCTGAGGCGTTGGTGGCCGCCATTCGCGAGCATGGCCATCACGACGTTCGCTTTTGCGCTGACAAATCTCAGCTCCCGGCGCAACTTGCCGAGCTCGTGTTGCCTGGCGACATCGTGATTGCTCTGGGTGCCGGTGACATCAACGCTTGCCTCGCGCCCTTAAAGGCAAAGCTCGAGAGTGAACCGGGGTGACGCGTTCACCACGCAGCAAAAAGGAGTGGACGCCTCCGCCGTCCGGGCCTTCGCGTCCGTCTCCAGGGGCCAATCGTCGACTCGCGTCGTCGTCGGATACTAAAGCTGTCGCAGACGATGTGCCGTCCAAACGCGGCTCAATGCGGCCGCCACGTGCGCCTGTCGCTTGGGACAAAGTACGCCGCATGGTCACTTCTGTCTCGGTGCTGCTCGGGCTCCTGAGCGTGGGTTATGTGGGCTACCGCTCGGTGCTCACGGGCAAGGCTTTTGCACTTCGCGAAGTGCGGCTCGAAGGGGCATCGCATCTGACGCGTGAAGAATTGGTGCGGCTTTCATCGTTGCGCATGGGTGAAAATCTGTTTCGGGTGGACACACCTCGTGTGGCCGAGGCGGTGCGTCGCAGTCCTTGGGTCAAGTCTGCGTTGGTGCGCCGTGTGCTTCCGGGCACGCTTTTGGTCGAGGTGACGGAGCGCACGCCGGTGGCACTATGGAGCGATGGCGCCCTGTATTTTGTCTCGGCCGAGGGGGAGATCTTTAAACCTGTCGAAGCAGGAGAGAACGCCGACTTGCCGGTCATCACCACCGAGGGCGCCGACATCGCGCAAGACCGCGCAGTGCTCGAGACGGCACTGGAGGGCGCACTTCAGGTGGTTGCAGAGTACAACAGTTCGGCGTTGGCCAAGAAGTGGTCGCTCGCTGAGGTGCA
>JAYWGD010000433.1:0-1672 GCA_043778435.1 Myxococcales bacterium
CATCTTCGCGATGTCGAACGCCGGCGCGCTGTGGGCCGTGGACATCGATGCCCCGGGCGCTACGGCGGGTTCAGAGAAGCTCGCGGGCGGCTTGTGGTAAGTGAACCGCCGGGGATCTCTGTCCCGTCGATGTCTTGGCAGTGGAAGGCAATTGCAAATGTCGTGGCCATTGGGGGCAGCCTGGACCTGGTGGTGGCTTATTCAGTTTGGCTCGACGCCGTTTATGTGTTGAGGCACTTTGAAGCACGCCGATTTATATTCATCGCTCTTAGCTGCCCGCTCTACGCAATCGCGTGCTTTGCTTTCGTTCTTTACGTCGTCAGCAACGATGTGTTGCCCATCGGCTGGCCTCATCTGAGGCGGTGCACAATCGCTATTGTTGCAATGAATTTTGTCTTTTTTGGCGTCGCGTGCGTGGACTCGTCATGGAGGACGAAGGAGATGGGCAACAGTCTGTACGTCTACCACCACCAGTGGACATCGCTGTGACGTTGCGGCGCTTCTTTCACTGGTACCCGACGTGCATCGCGTCGCTCTGGCTGCTCGCGGAATTGCTCTCGGCTGGCGGTCTTATTGGTGGAAACATTTATGAGCCCATGATCGCCTTGGCGGGGGTGTTTGGCTTCCCGGTTCTGTTCGTCTTGATGTTTGCGATTTGGGCAACTCCGATGTTTGCCATTGTTGGTTCGCTGATTGTTATTTGCCCAATGATTTGGGGTCTCGTTTGGATCACGCGAGAGCCGGGAAAGGGGCGTTGGGCACCAGTGCCGTATGTGTCACCGCCCCTGTTGATCGTGATTTCAGCGTTTACGTTCTTTGCTCATGAGCGTATGGACCACGCGCGAAACGATCGCGAGGCCACCGCGAGGGAACAAAAGATTCGCGCCGAACTGTCCGAAATGGCCGCCCGGGCCACGCCGAACGATGTTGAGTCTTGGGGCGCAGCCATCGTCTTGTCGTCCCTTGAAGCGAAAGGTTCCTTTCATGGCACGGACGGACCGGACGAGGACGCGCATCTGTTGATTCGACGCCTTCATGCTGCCGGAGCCTTGCCATTCGTTCGGAGCGTCGTCGCATTGCTTTACAGGGACGACCCCTACGTTGCCATTCGTGTGGCGGAGTCTCTTTCGCCAATCACGAACGCGTCGGCCGAGCAGCATGCGATGGTGGCTGGTGCCTTGATGGTGTTTGCGAATAACGATGTAGACAATAAAGACAACGACGCACTGAGGGTTTACGCCGCGCTGTGCCGCGCCGGATGGCGCATGAAGTCGGTTGCACAATTCGACTTCCCAGGGTCGCTGCACGACCCACCTTATTTTTTAAAGCCCGGGCAGCTTGTCAGTGAAAAGGTCATTCACTTCGGAGCGCCGCGCACTTTGGAGGCGGCGGCATGGAACAAGGACTATGTGGACCCCAACGCTACCCCGACGGACTTGTGGTTGGAGCGATTTAGGAGAGGCTGCCCCGAAGAAACGAGATCGTCGGGGCCTGGGAAGGGGGACTCACGGCTCGCCAACGACGGGCAAGCTATCTACGGCGTCGACATGGCCACGGGCTTTTCCCGCGCCCCCACGGTCTACGCGGGCCGCATCTTCGCGATGTCGAACGCCGGCGCGCTGTGGGCCGTGGACATCGATGCCCCGGGCGCTACGGCGGGTTCAGAGAAGCT
>JAYWGD010000434.1:0-4624 GCA_043778435.1 Myxococcales bacterium
AGAGGCAGTAGGAGACCCGCGCAACGGCGAGACTCATGAGCGATCTGAAGCCTAGAGTTTGGCTTGTAGGCGCCGACGGCGAGCCACGAGAGCGAGCCCAAACGTGTTTGCAGCATTGGGATGTGGAGCAGCGGGCTCCATTTCCGGTGTTTGATGCCGAGCCCGCGCCCGAGCTCGTGCTCATTGTCCTAGGCCAAACGGCGGGACTCGCCGAACTACAAAGCTATTGTGCATGGCGAGCGGCATTTCGCGTGCCTGCGTGGGTCATTCTTGGCACGCAGATTTGCGCAGAAGCGCGAGCTTGGCTTCACGACGAAGAGGCGCATCCACGCATCGCAATCGCCGCGGTGCTGGACTTAAGCGATAGCGACAGCGCGCTTTTTCAGGCGCTTGAGCAACGCTTTGGCGCTCCAACGGGAGCCGCGCGCGCGGAGTCGGACGCATGGCGTGCACGCTTTGAGAAGCAGTGCGCGCTCGTCGAAGTGGGCGACTACTTTCGCATTCTTGGTTTGGATGCGACCGCGCCGGTCAGTGCGCTGCGAGAAGCGTATGCGCACGTGCGACGCGACTTCGACATCAAGACATGCAAACACGCACGGCCTCAAGATATGGCCGCATTGCGTAGCATCCGAGAAGTCTTGGACGAGGCGTATGCCATTCTGCGCGACCCGGTGCGTCGCGAGCGCTATCGCGCTGCACTACGCGCCGCGCCTGCCGACGACATCCTGCCGCCGTGACATTGCTGCGCGATGCGGGCTCTAGCTACATGCAACTCGAGATTACTTTACAGACAGCGCGATCTCACCCAAGCGGCTTCGCTGCACCAGCACGAGCTGTCCGCGTTGCGCCTTGCCGGCCACCACCAGTTCGGCGATGCGACCTTCGACCTCTCGCTGCAACGCGCGACGCACCGGGCGGGCGCCCATGCTGAGATCCACGCCACCGGCGTCGAGCACGGCATCTAGCGCTTCGTCGGAGACCTCGAGCCCAATGCCCTTGGAAACGAGCAACTCGTCGGCGAGTTTGCGTACCATGCCCATCGCAATCTGACGCACATCCGCGCGTGTCAGCGGCTCGTACACCAGCACCTCATCCAAGCGATTGTAGAACTCGGGCGCCAGCGCGGCCTTGGCGGCGACCAGCACGCTCTCGGCTTGTTTGAGCCCCGACTCGAGCTCGGTCGCAGCGGCTCCGAAACCAAGCTTGCGTGATTTTTGTGCAGTATACACAGATGACCCAAGGTTGCTCGTGAGCACAAAAACACAGTGGCGCATGTCGACGGTGCGGCCTCGTCCGTCGGTCATCCGGCCCTCATCAAGCACCTGCAAAAGCGCCAAAAGGACGTCCGCGTGCGCCTTTTCGATCTCATCGAACAAGACCACTTGATAAGGCTTTTTCCTGATCGACTCGGTGAGTTGACCGCCAGCATCGTGGCCCACATAGCCCGGAGGAGCACCCAACAATCGGGCCACTGCGTGGCTCTCCGAGAACTCTGACATATCGAATCGACACATGGCCGTCTGGCTATCAAACAATGCATAGGCAAGCGCCTTCGCCGTCTCGGTCTTGCCCACACCTGTGGGGCCAAGCAGCAAGAAGCTGCCGACCGGACGCTCGGCGCCAAAGCCCGATGCCCTGCGCCGCACCACGCGGGCAATGCGAGAAAGAGCGTCACGATGGCCGACGACGCGATCGGAAAGTGTGGACTGCAAACGCGCCATGCGCGCGTCGTCGGCCTCGAGCAATCGCTCCACCGGCACAGCACACTTCTTCGATACGATAGCGGCCAGATCTTGCGTGGTTACCCGCGCAGCCTTCTTTCGCCGTGCACGAGCGCCCGCCAAATCAAGCGCTGCGAGCGAGGGCCCCGGCAGAGGCACATCACCGAGGTAACGAGCGACCCACGACACCATCATCGACGCGGATAATGGTGCATACTGCACACGATGATGATGTGCGTAACGTAACGAAGCGGCTTCGACAACCGATGTCGCTGTGGCCGTATCCATGCGGTCGACATGCAGCTCTGAACACCAACTCCCGGCCGACGGATCACGAGCGAGCCATGCCAAGCGGGCCGAATCTCCAACGCCCAGAACCCATCGCACCTGGCCTTTGGCACCGCGAATCGCTGCACCAAATTCGTCGTCGCTTGTAAGCAGCGCGTCGCTTTGATCGACAAAGATCATGGGCTCCTTGTCTTTGCCCCGTAGTGCTTCGGCCTCTGCTTTCGCAACCCGTTCACCAAGCTGCCCACGCCCTACAGCGCCCGCCATCAACGCATTGGAATCCAACCAAACCAAGGTGCGGTCGGCGCGCTCCTCAAGCAACGAGGCCGCGAGCCCTTTGAGCAATTGCGTCTTACCCACGCCGGGCTCGCCATAAATGCATACCGCACGTGTATCCATGCGACCCAAGGCATCGCGTGCCTCCTCAAGCTCATTCTCTCGGCCCACCATGGGGATGGTCTGCGCCAACACTTCGGAAGCTCCAACCCCAAAGGAATGCTTGAGCGCGGACGCGGACGACGTAGGCGCCGAATCCTTGCGCACCCGCTTGGATGGCGGAGCTCCTTGCGCTGCATCGATGCGGCTTGAGGGCGCGCGCGTGACCAAGCTTGAAGGCGTGGGCGCAAGTGCCCGAAGTGAGCCCGTACGCGAGCCCGGCAGTGGGGTGGCTTGCGACTGCGTCCCTGTGCTTCTCAGCACGCTTGGCACCTCGGGGCGAACCCGCGCGCTGACCGAACCGTTGGCAAGACTGGCCGCCAACGGACGCAAGCGAGCGATGTCGGTTCCGCACTGAGAGAAGAAGCGATACGCAGCAGCTTCGCGATGCTTGCAGAGTGCAACCAATGCATGTGCGGCGGCTCGCTCCGCATCCATCTCGCGTGGAGGTTTGAGCGCATTCCGCCACGCCTCTCCGTGGGCTGGCTCCTCGAGCACGCGAACGGCCGAAAGAACCAATTCGGCTTTGATGTTGCGCTCACGAAGCCACTGCCCGACAGCCGTAGAAGAGTCGGCGAGAACCGCGAGAATGTGCAAAGTGCAGGCAGATTCTTTTCGCGACTTTGCCAGAGATTGCGCGGCCTGCGATAGGTCTGCTTGCTTCATTCTTTCATACACGTGACACAACCCCATGGCTTGGGCCAAGAACACGCCGGTTCGCGGCGCGGGCCGAACGCCCGCCAGGGATCGGCTACTCGGCGGGGAGTTCGTCGAGCTTGGAGGGCTTCCACTTGGTAACGCGTTTTAGGAACGCCAAAAAGCGTTCCATCAGCACATAACCCGGTGGAACCACGAGCAGCGACATGAACGTTGAGCTCACCACGCCGCCAATCACTGCAATGGCCATGGGCGCTCGAAACTCACTTCCGTCACTGTTGGAGATGGCCGTCGGCAACATGCCCAAGATCATCGCCGCCGAGGTCATGACAATCGGTCGCAGTCGTTCGGGCCCCGCGGCGAGCATGGCTTGAGCGGGCGTTTCGCCATAATCGCGCATGCGCACAATGGCGCGGTCGACGAGCAAAATAGCATTTTTGGTCACGAGCCCCATGAGCAAAATCACACCGATGATGGATCCCATCGCGAGCGACTTGCCAGCGAAGAACAAGCCTCCCAACGCGCCGATAAGTGCCAGCGGCAACGTGAGCATGATGGTCACGGGATGCGCCAAACTCTCAAACTGTGATGCGAGCACAATATAGATAAACGCGACGCCCAAGAGCAATGCGATGCCAAAGGCGCTGTTCGACTCGTTCATGCGTTTGATTTGGCCGTCGAGTTTGAAGCCGTAACCGGGAGGGGTTTTGATCTTGGCAAACGCTACGTTGAGGTCGGTCTGAATCTCGCCCATTGATCGGCCGGAAGGCGCCGCCCAGATCACAATCTGACGTTCGCGATCTTGGCGCTCGATCACGCTTGGACCTTCGCCGCGCTCGGCCGTGGCCAAATCTCGCAGCTGCAATTCGCCACGTGGGGTGGCCACTGTGGTGCGAAGCACGTCCTCGACGCTAGACCTGTCGCTCTTGGCAAATCGCACGCGAATCGGGATCTCGTCCTTGCCTTGTCGCAGCTTGCTGGCCTCTTCGCCCTCGATGCCGCTTCGAAGCGCGGCCGCCACTTGAGCGACCGGCACACCTGCGGCGGCCGCTCGGTCTCGGTCCACCGTCACGCGCAACTCCGGCGCGCCAGGATTGTACTTCACCTGGATGTCGGACATGCCGCCCACGGCTCTCATGGCGCTGGCGTACTCCTCGGCCAGTGGCACGAGCTTGTCGTACTCGAGGCCACGCACTTGAACGATGATGGGCACATCGGTGCCAGCGCCCTCCACGAAGGGCGGATCGGTGATGTTCACTTTGACACCCGCGAGCTTTGCCGTCGCCGCACGCGCACTGTTCTTGAGTGACTCTAGACCCAAATCTCGCTCGCGCTTGTTGGTGGCAATGACGCGCCACTTCACCTTGTTGACCTGACTCTGTTCGCCAATCGTCGCGAGCACCGTGATGATGTTTGGGTCCTTGAGCAAGTCGAGCTCGGCGCCTCTAGACAAGCGTTCGGTCTCGGTGAGGCTTGTACCCGCGGGCATCTCAATCTCGACCACGAACTGCCCGCGATCTTCG
>JAYWGD010000435.1:0-4621 GCA_043778435.1 Myxococcales bacterium
ACGATGTTGCCGCGCTCTTGGTTGCACTTTACAAACTTGAACTGAAACGATTGGCCGATAAGCTTGTCGAGGTTACGGATAGGGCGCAAGTCGACTTGCGAACCAGGCAAAAAGGCTTTGACGCCGCCGCGGATGGTGACCGAGAGGCCGCCCTTGACGCGCTGGGTGATCACGCCATCGACGAGCTCGTCGTTCTTGTGCGCTTCGACCAACTCCAACCACACCTTCGCCTTGTCGGCCTTTTCCTTAGAGAGAGTGACGAGGCCTTCGTCGTTCTCGCGGCTCTCGATGTACACATCAAGGGTATCGCCGACTTTGACGCTGACCACGCCGGACTCGTCTGCGAGCTCCGATAGTGGGATCATGCCTTCGCTCTTGCCGCCGATGTCTACAACGGCCATGTCGCGATGAATGGCGACGATAAGGCCCTGGACGATCTCGCGTTCCTTGGTGAAGTTCGCCTCTTCCGTGGAGGCTTCGAACATGGCAGCAAAGCTACCGGCGGCGTGTTGGTTTGGGGTGGTGGTTGTGGTGTTGGACATGTGAATGGGTTTGACCTTCGGTGTGTCATCACACGCGACAATCGCGCGTGATGCCTTTCTCTCTGTGGACTCTCTAAGCGCGCTTCTTTGCAGAACGGGCGCTACGAACCACTGAGACATACTGGGATAGCTCAGGCTACGCTTGGAGTCAAAGTGCAAACCACGCGAAAAGCGTGGCGGGATGCAGGTTCGCAGAATTAGATGCAAGGCTTAGATGCACGATCGGATTTTACTTTTGAGCCAGCTTGCAACAACCCTGCCATTGGCAGGTTTAATCTGGGTCGTTCAGTGGGTTCACTACCCGTTGTTTCAGCGTGTGGGTGACAACGAGTTTTGTCACTTTCATGCAGAACACACCCGACGCATCACGTGGATAGTGATGCCGCTGATGATGGTTGAGCTCGCCACCAGCCTGGCGATGCTGCAGTCGACGCCTGCATGGTGCACGAATGCCCAAGCGTGGATTGGGCTAGGCCTGGTAGGCCTAGCATGGCTGGGCACCGCATGCTTGTCTGTGCCCGCCCACAACACCCTTGCGAAAGGCAAGCACGCATCCACTATTTCAACGCTTGTTTGGACCAACTGGATTCGGACCATCGCATGGACCGCCCGTAGTGCCGGACTGCTCTCGCTTTTGGCAATGCGCTACAGCCCATAAACGAGGCCGCGCGGCAGACTTAGAGACCGTGATCGAGCAGCTGCTTGACGGCGGTGCCCTTCTCGAAACGCACGATGTCGGCCATGAGCCGCAAGCCCTCTGGAAGCGAGCCTTGAACTTGACCGACGACTTGTTCGACCAGGTTTTTTGCTTCTTGATGCGACGGCCCGACCATCGCAACGACGAAACGTAACGGTCCCGTTCGGCCGGCGGTCATGGGAACGATGGCGAGCAGAAGCATCTCGGTGAGCTCCATCACGCGCGTCGCGCTACGACGAAGCGCCAACATCTCGAGAATGGTCGGCTTGCCCTCAGGACGGACCTCAGGGCTCTTCAACTCGTAGTAGGCCAACGTGAGCGGCGCATCGATCCACTCGGCAAAAGCCACGTCATGGGCGAGTGCACTTGCGAGCACCTTGCGCGAAAGCACGCCCGTGAGACCGTCCCGCCGCTCCAGATAGGCGCGGGCGCGACGATGATTCGGACTGTCTTGCGAAAAGCTGACCAGCTTCATGCGCATCTCGCCAAACTGGATCTCACCACCGTGCAGCAAAATGGCAGTCTTTTGTCTGTCATAAGCGTGATCTACATAAGAGCCATTGGTGGAACCCTTGTCCTCGACTGCCCAGCCGCCTTCGCTCCAGCGCAAGGTGGCATGGGTGCCGCTGACAGTGGGCTCGGCCACGACGATGTCGACATCGGGACGGCGCCCAATCGTGATCTCGGGTTTCACCAAAGGCGTCAGCTCGCCAGGCGCTTCGGGCGCGTTGCTCGCAAACGTGGTGAGCAAAGACTGAGCGCCCGCGACAAAGCTCGTCTTCTCCATACGCCCCGGGGGCGTGCCCGGGTCCAAGCGCTCTTTGTTGGTCGAGAGCGGGCTGGACGTAAGCGTGATAGGGTTGAAAAAACGCAGGTGGCGCGCGGCAAGTCGATCGCCAGGCGCATCCGCCAAGCAACGAAAGATCTGCTTCACTTCGTCGATGGACAGCCCAGACGGCACATCGAACATGATCTGCTCACGCATCGGCAACGACAAGGGCTTCGAACCTGGCTCTGGCACCTTGCAGGTCCACATCTCCCATAGCGTCATTGCAAGCGCATAGATGTCGTCTTCGACCGACGCGCCACCGCTTCGCATGCGCTCGGGCGACATGTAGTTTGGCGTGCCACCGTCTGGAGGTGCGCCCGGGCGACGCGCGTTAAGACGGGCGCGCTCTTTTGCAAAACCAAAGTCCAAGACAAAGGTTTTGCCGTAGCTGCCGTCTGGGGTCGCTGTGACCATCACATTGCCAGGCTTCAGGTCGCCGTGAATCAGCCCTTGCGCGTGAATCGCTGCTACGCCCGCACAGGTTTCGCTCGCAATGCGTCGGAACTCATCGGGGGTGTATCCTCCTGCGGATTTTTGCTTTCGAATATGCGCGTGTAGCGTTTGTCCGGTGATGTGCTCCATGATCATGATGGGCCCATAAATGGAATCCACCACATCGTGCACTCTACATACATTCGGGTGGCTCACCGAGCGCGCCATCAGCACTTCGAGTTTGAGTGCCTCGTCGTCGCCGGGCATACGAGACTCCTCGCGCACAATTTTGAGCGCGACTTGCTGGCCCGCGGTGCGGTCATGGGCAAGAAACACCTCGCCCATGCCTCCCTTACCCAAACTGCGGCGAATCTCATAGCGATCGTTGATGACTGTCGCGGGCGAAATGGGAGCGATGTTGGGGCTGACGTCGGCCATGGTGCGTGGGCTGCCTTCGGTTCCAATGCTCTGGGCAAGAAAGCCCATGCATGAAGAACATGAGGTTACGGGAGTGGGCACACAGCGGGCAAGTGCGATGCGCGGGCCAGCAGGTGAATTCGCCGCTTCGCTCGGATCGTGTAATTTACGGGATACCGCTGGAGTGAATCGCAAAAAAGGCGGTCCGGTTACCTCTCACGCCCACCATTTTCCGAGTTTCTGTAGGACTCTCGGTCTCCTCAAATCACTTTGGCCAGGTGAACGGCAAACCAACCGTCGGGATCACTGAATGTGCGCTCGGAGCGAAACCCCGACCGCACCAGCATGCGCTCGACCATGTCGGCATCGTACTTCACGCTAGACTCGGTGTGAATGGTCTCGCCCTCGTCAAAGTGCACGTTCACGTCCAGAGCACCAATATGTGCACTTTGCACGCATGCGCTTTGCAGATGCATTTCAACTCGCGACTTTTCCTCGTTCCAACGAGCCAGATGCTTAAACTGAGCCACGTCAAAGTTGGCTGACAGCTCCGCGTTGAGTCGAACGAGCAGGTTGCGGTTAAACGCGGCCGTCACTTGGGCAGCATCGTCATATGCGGGCAAAAGCACCTTCAGCTCCTTGCGCATGTCCGTGCCCAAAAGCAGCATATCGCCTGGGTTCAGGCCATTGGCCACACCCGACAGCAACGCCACGGCTGCATCCTCGTCGTAGTTGCCTATCGAGCTCCCAATGAACAGAACAAGCTTGCGGCCCTCGATGGCACGAAGCGCCTCTGGAACCTCCTCGGTCTCGCACACCAAAGATCGCACGCGAATGCGCGGAAGCTCTGCCGCAATGCGCTGCTCCGCCACATGGAGCGCCGAAACGGACACGTCGACCGGCACATAGTCGGAGTCTCCCTGCAGCCTGATGAGCGCCGCAAGAAGCACGCGCGTCTTGTCCGCCGTGCCTGCCCCAAGCTCTATCAACGTAAGGTGTCGACCATTGGCTGCCGCAAGAAGCATCTCGTCCGCATACTGGGCAAAGATGGATCGCTCCACACGCGTTGGATAGTACTCCGGAAGCCGCGTGATCTCGTCGAACAAGACCGAGCCAGTCTCGTCGTAGAGCAACCAGGCGGGGAGATTTTTTACTCGCGCCGACAGACCACTACGCACCACTTCAGCGATGCTGGTTTGAGTCACGGAGTCACCGACACGCCCTTCCAAAAAGCGATGCGATCTCGGATCTCACTCGCCGCAGATTTGGGCTCTGGGTAATACCAAGCAGCGTCGTGATTGACGGTCTCGCCTACCACCACGTCGTAGTAGTGCGCGGTGCCCTTCCACGAGCATACGGTGCGTGTCGCAGACGGACGAAACAGACCTTCGACCAGGCAGCTGCGAGCAAAATACGTATTCCCTTCGACATTTGCAGTGTCTGTTCCCTCGGCAATAAGGGTTCCGTTCCAAGTTGCTTTGGCCATGTTCAAACTCCTTGCACTTTACATTGTTCACGAAAACCAGCCATCAAGATTCATCGCGAGCCAAGCGCACTCCAGCCGCCTGAAAGCGAGTGTGCGCGGGCCAAAAATTTCTGTACGTAGCGCGCACATGTCCGGGCGGCGTGAGGTACGAACCACCGCGGAGGACGCGCTGGTTCACCATAAATTTTCCGTTGTACTCGCCCAGCGCATCGGAGCTT
>JAYWGD010000436.1:0-1670 GCA_043778435.1 Myxococcales bacterium
TGGGCAGTATGGCGCCCAAGAAAACCACTGGCGCCCGTGAGAAGCACGCGGGTCATGCTTGCTCCGGCTCCGCCCTAAGGGCTTGTGCAGGCGGAAGTGAGGCGTCCGTCGTCGCAACGAATGGTGTTGCGAGTGTCACGCCGCGCGCCAAACTCGCGATGGCCAACTGCATGCGTTCTGCAACCAAACGTGCGGTCGCGGCATTGGCCATGAGCGTGTCGTGGCCTTCACATCTGGCTAAGCTTCGCGCACTGAGCGCTTGGCCAATGCGTACGGTCACTTCACCTTTGCGTGGGCGGCGTGCTCCCTTTGGAAACACTTGCGCCGTGCCTTCGATATGCACTGGCAACACGTCCATCCCGGCCCGCAGAACGAGCTGGCCGATAAGTGGCCTAAAGTCTGCGAGTGTGCCGTCACAACTGCGTGTTCCCTCGGGAAATACAAGCATGGGCGCTCCTCTGGACCATGCTGCGAGCAGATCGTCCAAGCTCTCTTTGGCGCCCAAATTTCGAGCCACGGGTGCCACGTGCGACAACGCTGAGAACAATCGCTTCTTGGCGCCCGAGCCCTCAAAAAAGTAGTCGGCTGCGGCAGTGACCACGACATGCCGCCCGTATTCGCCGAGGGCCACACGGATGAGTGGCGCATCCAGATGGCTCGTGTGGTTCGCAATGACCAGTACGGGGCGGTTGTGAGGAATGTTGGCTGCGCCAATCACACGCGGTCGCAACACGGTCTGCACCATGCGCTCTTCGACTTCGGCGAAACTGCGTGCCAACATAGGAGACGTTAGGCCTGAGGCTGACGAGGACCCAGCATTGAGCTTCGGCGACTCGGCCGCGAGGGCGTAGCGATTCGCGACCGGTGGCCTTACCGAACGAGGCATACAATCCACACCTTGTTCGGTCATTTCGCTCAGCTTGCGTGCTGCCAACACACGGTCCACATCACCGCTGCTGTCGACTCTGGCCAGTCGTGCATCTACAAGTCTTACGACCGATGGTTGCTCGTCGGCCGGCCAGGAACCAAGGTGCTCCCGCAGCGCCCGGTCAGCATTGAAGTAGCCCTCGCTGCCGCCAAACACAGAGGTGTTGCGCACCGCCAAGAGGCCCATACGTGGTTGCCCATCGCTGAGCTGCACGGTCACGAAAACGCATTCGCGAACGGCTTTGCATGTCGCCAATCGTGCTTCCAGAGTCTCCGCTTGCACATAGTGGTTCATGCGTGTGCGTAGCGTGTGAGCTACACTTCCTGCAATATGCACCTGATTGCGTGCGTCGATGCGTGCGGTGTCTCCCGTGGGCATCCAGTTGCCTCCAGCGACACTGGCATGGAGCATTCCATGTCCGGCGGGCGACATCTCGCTCACATCCACGCGCAGCGCTACGCCCGGCAGCGCCTTGCCATTTGCCAGCAGTGGCAGCATGTCGAAATCCATGCCGTGAAGCGCGTCGAGGCGCAGGCCCATGCGCCTCAAGATGGTGTGCGTTTTTGGCTCAAGTCCGCGCGCAGATGACAGCATGTACTTTGGGCGACCCAAGGCAAGCGCATCGACGCGCGCCCACACTTCGGCACCCGGAGCCCCCTTGGGCAAGCGCGTCTTTAGATGTGTGGCGTAGCTGTTCCAAAACGTTGGAGGTGCGACAAGCATTGTTGCGCTGACACGGCCG
>JAYWGD010000437.1:0-16309 GCA_043778435.1 Myxococcales bacterium
CACGCTTGCCGTGTTCATCGCGAGCGAGAGCGATGTCGACGACTTTGTGCCCATCATCACGGCCTACCAAATCGAGTGGAACAAAATGCACGAGCTCCTTCGTGCATTGCCGCCAGGTCCCACGAGCACAGGCGCTTTGGCACTCGCACTTGGGCTCTGCATTCCCGATCTGGAAAAGCTCCAAGGCGCCTTCGGAGGCAGCGCGGCGTTTGAGCGCGGGGTCGCAAAAATGCGTGCATCTCGCATGCGTCTACAACTTCGAATGCTCGCTCCCTCCTACTCGCAGTACCAGCGCGCCGCGCAGCGATGGTGGGGCGGTGTAGAGCCCGTTTACTTGCAGGGCCAGCCAGCACGCTCGACGCCTCCCGGCGTATCCATGAGCACGCCGCGCAGGCCTGTGTACTTCGTTTCCTCCAATACCCACGCACTGGTCAATTTGATCGGCGGCTATGCCACAGACCACGCGAGCGAAATCGCAGACTTTGCAAAGAGCAAAAATCCAGAGGGGCTTGCCGACGTGTTTCGCGAAGCCGAAGCCCGCGGCGACACCGAAGAGCTGCGCCGCATGCGCTACTATTTGTTGCGCCAGTTCTTGCACGATGGGCCTCAGGACGAGCGCCTAGCCACCACGCGCCGCTACGAGGAAGAGTCCGGATTTTCCTTCGTGCCCGCGCCAGGTAAAATGGATGTGCCAGCGCAGACCCTCGAGCTTCGCCACGTTCGGGCCGATCGCGTCGACCCTGCGTTGCGGGTCCCCGGCATTGAGAAGCTGACGCAAAGCAACGCAGTCATCATCAACATCGACTACCCGCTAGGCATGGCGGCCTATCATCTGCTGTCACGCGTGGGCCAAGGCGTGGGCGAGCTGCGCGGCGTCTACGTGCTGGGCAAGGCTGCAACGCTCAACGGTCGCGTGGGCGACGTGATGCTGTCGAGCAACGTGTTCGACGAGCATTCAAAAAACACATTCTTGTTTCACAACGCATTTTCGGCTGCCGATGTGGCGCCCTATTTACGGCATGGCAGCGTGTTCGACAATCAGCGGGCGCTCACCGTTCGGTCAGCGTTTTTGCAGAACAAATCGTATATGAGTGATTTCTATCATGCAGGGCACACGGTGCTCGAGATGGAGGCCGGACCGTTTCTTAGTGCAGTATACGAATTAATGTATCCTGCACGTGTCCCCACAGGCGAGCTTGTGCATCTGTCGAATGCCACGCCCTTCGAGGTAGGCATCTTGCATTATGCATCCGACACTCCCTATTCCCGCAGGCAATCTCTGCTGTCCAAGAGCCTCAGCTATTTCGGTGTAGACAGCACCTATGCCTGCGCCACGACAATCCTCAAGCGCATCATCGAGCGCGAGGTTGCACTCGCAACATGAAGAGCTGTCGCGCCACCTCAATGCTTGCGGCTCTGCTTCTTGCAGGATGCGATCGCTCGTTCAACAACACCCCCGATCCTACCGACGAGGTTCCCGAGCCGCGCGAGCTCGCGCCGGATGCCGGAGGTGCGAATGTGCTTCCGGAGCACCTGATTCTGGACACCTCGCACACATGGTCGCCCGAGCTTCAGCTCAGTGATCGCGATGGAGAGACGTTGCTCCGGACCCAAGATTTGCCCGCCGTGACCAAAGATGGCAAGGCGCTGGTAGCCCTTCGTGCAGGCGGAAAAAGTGTAGAGCGTTTTCTGGGGATGCAAGCCAACAGCTTGGACTTGGTTGTCTACGCGGTCCCCACGCTCAAAGTGACGCGTGTGTTCTCCCTTCGCAACCCGAAGAGCACTGCGGCAGAACTCGCGGCCTCTGTCGACAAGGCAAATGTCGCCCTCAAAGTGTCAACATGGCGTGCTTTGGTGCCGAGCGAGGATGGTCACCACCCGAGCGCAATGCGTAGCGTCAACATGGAAGTTGATGATCTCACGCTGCGCACCCAAGACATTGGCGGGCTCACCTTACTCAAACTTAGCACGCGTGACGGCCGCGCGGCCTTGGAACGAGACATCTCCGCATGGTTAGGAAAGAAGTCGCCAAAGGGGTGCACGCCCGTCTTTGCCAACGTTGCAGCGAGTCCGGAGATGGGAGCGATGTACCTCGAGACGGATTGGCTCGGCGAGAAGCCAACCACGCGTTGCCCAGGTCGCACACCGCGTTATTTGGTCTGGGTACCGATTGCGATGTGACCTCTACGCCAAAACTTTGGGCAGTAGATTGCCCGCGGCATCAAGGGCATAAATGTCGTCGCTTCCGCCTACGGACTCACTTCCAATAAAAATTTGGGGCACCGTGCGCATGCCTGATGCCTTCACAAGCCACTCGCGTTTTTCTTGATCGTGAGTCACATCCACAACCTCAAACTCGATTCCTCGCTTGGTGAGCAAGGACTTGGCTTTTACGCAGTAGGGGCAATACGTGGTGACGTAGACGGTAACTTTTTGCATCGTAGTCCTCAGTCCTTTCGGCATGCTTTGAGCGCATCTTCGGTCAATGCACTCTTCACGCAGTTCAGATAACCATCTGTTAGTTTGCGGCCCACACATGCATCGACTTGGCTTCGAAGCATCTGCGTGTATTCTGCAGTTTTTTGGGCACGTACAGCCACATTGCTCTCATCAGCCAGCTTAAGCTCCACGTGCTTTTTTAACATGGCATCACAATCGTCACGCGTGGCAGCCCGCCCGCACGACAGCTGCACGGCCACACTGGCCAAGAAGATGACACGTGAAGTTGGACCAACAGTCATCCGCAGACAGGTAGCATAGAGCACGTGCGCGGGCATGGCCCATCGCGCTCAAGTCGTGGATGACGCGCGGTATTTAAGGCGCAAAAGAGCCGGAAAGCGGCCCCACGTTGAGCTTCACCTTCTTGTACTGAATGGCCAAGCCGCTGGTCCCCATGTGCTGACGTGCGCCGCAGGAAGAGGTGGAAGACTGCCCAACCCAAGGAGTGTAGGTGTACAATGCAGCCGTCGCGCGGTTTTCTGGGCGGATGTAGCAGCCATCGAGTGTGCGTGTGGTTTTGCCCAACTTCCACTCCTTGGGCTGAATGTAAGCGCTCCCGCCGGCAGTCGTCAGCCCCTTATCGAGGTTGTCGAGGTACACACGCACCAACTTCGCGCCGCACACAACCTGCCCTTCGAACCCTACGTTGGAGCGCGAGCACGGCGCATAATCCGGGCACCCACATCCCATGGCTTTGTTTAAAGCTCGCGTGAGCGCCCTGCCAGATTTCGGGGCGAACACCAAGCCCTGCTCGGTCTGCAAACGCGCCAGCATATAAATTGGCGAGATACGACTTGCGAGGGCTTGTGTCACAATGACCTCAGCGGCCGTTCTTCCTCCGACCGAGTAGTCTCGAAGGCTGCTGCGGCTCTCATCCAGCAAGGCCTGCACCTGCGCTACGGTCACATTTTGATCGCCCTCAATGTCTTCATCTTCAAGCACCTTGGTCGCGGACACACGACCGCCTACGCGCTGAATCAACGCGTCGTCGATCTCCTCAAAGTATTCGGTGTCGTCTTCATCTAACGCCACCGACTCCGCGGCACAGCCACCTGCAATCACGGCAACTGTCGTCAAAAAACCCAGTGCCACAACAACTGGCGACACCTTGCTTGAGCGCGTCTTCATGATGTTAAGTGATATCACAGCTTCGCCGATGTGCCGGTCGCCTCAGGCCAATGACTGGGATATGCTCTTACCTATGTCCACACACAGCGTGAGCGCCACCATACTTTACACCGGAGATTTACGCTGTGAGGCCGTACACGGTCCGTCGGGGACACAGATTGCAACCGACGCCCCCATCGACAATCAAGGACGAGGAGAGGCGTTCTCCCCCACAGACTTGGTTG
The DNA here is from genome assembly GCA_043778435.1 of Myxococcales bacterium. Lineage (GTDB taxonomy): Bacteria > Myxococcota_A > Polyangia > Polyangiales > Polyangiaceae > JAAFHJ01. Next base: position 3,852 of record JAYWGD010000437.1, read on the forward strand.
CCACCGCATGGGCCACGTGTGTGCTCACGACCATGGCCATTGTCGCTACCCGCCACAAAGTGGAGCTCAAAGGCGCCACTGCCACGGTAGACAAGGAGATGACCACCAGCGCACCACGTCGCATTGCCAAGCTCACGCTGCATGTCACGCTGCCTGTGCCGGCCAGCAGCGATGTGGGCGGTGTCATCGAACGCGTCATGTCGCATTGCCCGGTGGCGCATTCACTGCACCCCGATGTGAACAAGAGCTACACACTCAGCTGGAAGGTGTAATACACATCTATTGTACGTGCACTATACCGGCGGTTTCTCGAGCGTGATGCGCCCCAGCAAACCACCGCGAAAATCGTGCACAAGCACTTCGCAAGCTTTCTGAAAGTCCACCACGCCGCCAGCTTTCAGCCCGCCGCGTTTGCGCCCAATGGCCTCAAGCAAGTCGTCTGGCGTGCGGGGAAGTGCTTTGAGCTTGTATCGTGCAAGCAAACCATCAGGATAATTGGCCAGCAAAAAGGCTGCCCCAAAACGCCCGAGCGGCTCGTAGTACAGCGCCGTGTCGGGGATAGAGCCCGCAAAGGCCAAGCGGTACGCGAGCTCCTCGTCCTCAATTTTGGGCCACATGACGCCGGGGTTGTCTCGCAGCACGGTGCCGTCTTTGAGAATGACTTGCTGCTGCGCTTTGGTCACGGCGGGCTTGTCGCCTACTGCGGCGATGTGGCGAATCGCAAGCGTGTTGATGAGCGTGGATTTCCCCACGTTGGGCACGCCCACGATCATCACGCGACGCGGACGGTTGGCGCGCGTGGGAATCAGTTTCGCGCACAGAGCGCCCACTTTGGCACGCGTTTCGGCTGATTTCTCGGTGGTAATGGCCACCGCAAGCACGCGGCCTTTGCCCGTGCGCTCAAAGTGGTCGAGCCACATTTTGGTTATTTTCGGGTCCGCCAAATCGCTCTTGGAAAGCACCTTGAGGCAGGGCTTGTCTCGGCGCAGCTCGGTCACGAGTGGATTGCAACTGGCGCCGGGCACGCGCGCGTCCAGAACCTCGATCAGCATATCTTGCACTGGCATGCGCTCTTCCATTTGGCGGCGCGCCTTGACCATATGCCCGGGGTACCATTGCAACGACATGGGCCGAGTGTGTAGACCAGGCGCTGCACACCTGGCGTACAAATCTGCGCCAGGAAGGCTATGGTGTCGGAGCCATGTCCTCACGTGTTGCCACGCTTACCATCGAAGACCTCTCCGTGGCACAACTGGCGGCCTACAACCACGCCGACCTCGATGCCTTCTGCGCCTGCTATCACGCGCACATCGAGATTCTCGATCACACGGGCATTGCCACCCTGAAAGGGATGGCGGCATTTCGTGCACGCTACACGCAGATGTTTGCAGACCACACCGATGTAGTCGCAACGGTGGACCAGCGCATGGTGCTTGGGCGCCACAGCGTGGAGCGCGAACATTGGTCGCGCGTGCATCGAGCTATCGGAGAGTGTTTGGGCGGCACGGTGATTGTAAGATACACCGAGAGTGAAGGTCTGATCCGCTATGCCGAGTTTCTCAAGGAATGAGCTTCGCACAGCGCCGCTCACCTTTTTTGGGGCCGCGCTGAGCCGTGGACGTTGCGCCGCGCCATTTAGGTCCATGAATCACCGTCACGCCACCCACGCTCTTCTACTGCTTGCAGCATCCACGGCCGCAAGCGCATGTTTCAGCACCATCACGGTGGGCGAGAAGATCACAGGTCTTTCCAATCCAGAGGGTGGCGTTGTGGCCAATCAAGACGGAGGCTTCGTCGTGAATCCAGATGGAGGCAGTCCAAACACACCACCGGATGGCAATGTCACTGTGAAGCCGGCGCTGGACCCACTCCTTCAGCGCGTGGCACTGAGGGTTCGGGCCAATACCAAATGCACGCGCGAAGGCTTCGGTCGCTGCTCCTTGGCGGATATTTTCGAGGGAGACATCAGCAATGATGGCTCGGCCTACGAGCTACGGCAGTCCTCCCTCAACACCGACGGGAACCAATTCTGCGAGGGCTCAAGTTGCAACACGTTCTCGCAAGGCACGACGCTGACTTGGCCGCGCATCGTGCCGCGTTATCCAAGCACCGTTGAGGCTTCGGCCGCAAGCGTCGAAGGGCGCAGCGTGTTTCTCTCCACCTACAATGCGTCACTCAGGTCTGGCAGCTTGGGCGAAACCTTCTCGCGTCTTGCGCTGGGGGATAGCGCTTCCGTCGATCCGCGCGCGTCGGCGTATGTGCAAGACGAAGGGATCGAAGCCACCTTGGTGCTGGACGCAAGTGGCAGCGAGAGTGCTCAATCACTGCGCGTGAACCAATGGCTCTCCACGACCACGCTTGCAGATGGTCAGGTAAGTTTGCGCGGCAAGTTCGATCCTCTCACGCTCAATGTGGGCAACGCCAACATCAACACCACGAGTTGGGCGACGGCCATCGCCGACAGCGTAGGCACCAATCTGCTGGTGCAAGACGGGATGGCCACACCGCGCAGGGCTCTTCCGCGTCCCGTTACCGTGGGTGGCGAAACGGGACGTATCACCAGTGTGGCGATGTTTCGGGTCCGTCGTGAATTCACACAACCACCAACCTCTCTTGCCGAAACACCGCCAGCGATCACCGTTTCCAATTCCGACGTGTCGAGGACCATCGATTTCACGGTTTCGTCGCGAACCAACATGGATCGGCAAAACTTTGCACTGAGTCAGGTTGTTGCATTGAGCAACGTTGCCGTAGGTCCATGCATCGCGGGCTCCCCGCGCCAATGCGCCTACATCATCGCCTTTGAAAACAAACTGGAGCGACTGGTCGAGACGGTGCTTCACAGGTTCGAGTGGACAGGATCCCTTACCGGGACGAACTTGTTCACCCACACGCAGAGCGCGCTGAGCGTGGAAGGAGACGCCAAACCGCTTGCCCGCCCCGAACCTCGACAACAAAAGTGGAAGGCCGTGATCGCCACGGACGGCGGACTTGTCGCAGCACGCTTCGACGGGGCCACCATCCCCGACGTGGTGGGCGCTCCCAACGTTTTCGAACGTCACGGCCTGTACTTGTTTCATGGCGCCACGGGCACGCGCGTCGCGTACCGCGCTGGCCGCTGAGCTCACCCCATGTCTCCCGTGCTCCACGCCTTGTTCGGTCGCCCCTCTCACGTCGCAGAGCTACAAGCCTTGCGTGAGATGGGCGACTGGGCGTTGGTGCAGCGAGTAAGAGACCAAGATGCGCGTGCAGCCGAGGTTTTCTTCGATCGCTTCGTGCACGACATCGAACGTGTGGTCTGCAAAACGTTGCCCTATCCCAGCGCGTGGGACGATGCCGTGTCGGAGACGTTCGCGCGCGCGCTTCCCAAGCTCGCGGAGCTTGGGCCAGAGCATAAAATTCGCGCTTGGCTCTTGGGCGTGGCGGCCAATGTCGCGCGCGAACACCGACGTGCAGCGCGGCGCCCTCATTGGGAAACTGCGCGCGAGGATGGCCCCGAGAGCGTCGCGCCCGGAAGCCAACCGGATGCGCGCGAAGCCATAAGCGCCGTACATGATCTCTGCGCTCGCATGGCAGAAGGCGACGCCGAACTTGTGCTCCTGCGATGGTTCTCCACACTGGAGCTCACGGAGCTTGCCGAGATGCGCGGTGTGTCACTGGCCACGCTCAAGCGCCACCTGTCACGTGCAGAATGCACTTTTTTTGAAATGGCCGCCAACGATGCGCGGCTTGCGGAGTGGAGCGCGCGTTTGCAGCGGGCCAAGGAGATGCCATGACGGCCAAGAAAGAAGTGCGGACCCGAGAAGCGGTACTCGCCGCGGGCGAACAACTGCAAGGCGCACTTTCAGATCTCAGTCGCGCACGTGCGCGGCGAGACTTTGTGGCCTTAGCGACAAGCGGGTCGCGAGCAGCACAAGTGCCTGTGCAGAAAGCGTCGCGCCTTGGCGCCGCCACCCGTTGGGCCAGTGGTATTGCGGTGGCGGCGGCCGCGTTGTTGGCTCTTCGGTTCGGCATGTCGTCTCGCGCCGAAACATCGGTAAATACACAGCCAAAGCCCACTCCCATGCTCGCGCCTCCCGCTGCACAATCCCTCACGGCGGAGCGGATCGTGCCGGGCGCGCATGTTCCCGTGCACACAGGAGATCGAGTGCACTCCGCACACAATGAGCCCACCGGGCTTCGCTTCTCGGATGGCACTGAGGTCTCTTTGTCCAAAGGCGCGCAAGTCACGCTCGCCACCATGGGCGCCGAGGGCGCGGCGCTGCGGCTCGAAGCAGGCACACTCTCAGCCAAGGTCGTGCACCAAGGCGTGCAGACTGCATGGGATTTTCTGGCCGGCCCTTTTGAGGTGCATGTGGTGGGGACGGCCTTCGAGCTAAGCTGGGATCCCGCAAGCAAGCATGCGCAACTCCACATGCAAGAGGGAATCGTGCATGTCGAAGGTTGTGGGATGCTGCCACGCAACGTGCGCGCGCCCGAACAAGTGCAACTTGCATGCGAAAGTGATCCCGCACTGCGTGCGTTGGCGCCTGCAACCGCGCCCGCGATCCACGCGCCTGCGCCTGTCTCTCCGCCCTCTCTTGTGGCCGGATCAAACCAAGTGTCTGCGACGCAAGAGCCCACGATGGATTCTCTGATGGCGGAAGGCGCGTGGGACAAGGCTTACGGCCTGGTGCGCGCAGACTTCGAAGCGCGCGTTCGGAGTGCAAGCGCCGACGAAGCGTTGCGATTGGGAGACCTCGCTCGAATGGCGCACCAAGATGGCGACGCGATGCTTGCTTATCGAAGCAGCGCAGAGCGAGGGAAACTGACGCTGGCGTGGCTTGAGCTCGGCAAGGTGCAGCTTCGAACGGGGCGCGCCAGCGACGCCAAGCGCAGCGCGGATCATGCACTGACGTTGAGTCATGGCCCGGCACGCGAAGACGCCGCCATGATGGGTGTCGAGGCTGCGCTTGCCGAAGGGAAGCGAAGCGAGGCGGAAACGCGGGCAGCACGATACCTCGCAGAATACCCGGAAGGCTTGCACGCCAAGCGCGCCCAACACTTGCTCGCCAAAGAGACGGCGGCGAAGCCCTAGCATGATTGCATTATGCACAGAGTGGCCCTCGGCTGATCTGGCTCTTTTGCGCGCCGAGCTCGAACGTGCGGGCGCCGAGACACGGGTTGTTGCCGGTCCCTGCTCGCCTCAGAGAGAACACGAAACACATGTGGTTTCGCTCACCGAATCGCTACGGGTCTACCTGTGCGACAGCCAGGCATGCACCGAATCTTGGTCGCTTGAAAGCTCGACCGCGGCGCTGCGACGCGCAGCCATGTCTCACTTGGTCGAGTCCGTGCGAGCCCGAGTCGGCGACTGGTCGCCCAGTGTGCCCATGCCCATGCCCGTGCCCACGCCTGCCCAACCTGCAGCGCCCGTGGCTTCGTTGCCCAGCACGCCGCGGCTACCGCCAAGCCCTTGGTCCTACAGCGCGGCCCTGCGTCTGAGCACGGCCGCTGCGCCCGCAATGCTGACACCAGGTGCCGAAGTGCGTGCACTTTACATGGTGGTGCCAACGCTTCGCGGAGGCTTGGCGCTCACAGCGCTGTGGAGCGCCGGCGCGCGCGACGCTGCAGGCACTCGGGTCTCCTTTCTGCATGTCCCGATCGTGGCCGGTCTCCAATGGCTGCCCCGCCGTTGGGTTCATATCGGCGTGTGGGCCGGAGCCTCGCTGGTCTACGCGAGCGGCGGCGAAACTGCGACCACACGCGGACGCAGCGGGTGGGCCGGCGTGCCTCGCGCGGAGCTCAGCGGCGATGTGGCGTTCGCGCGCTCAGGCAACGCCTCGTGGTTCACTGGCGTGCGCGCTGCGGCTTGGCTTTCCGAACTCGAACTGAACACAGTGGGCGGCGCTAGCAGCGCGCTACGCGGCGCAGAACTTGGTTTGGTGTTGGGCGTCACCTCCGGAGGAATGTAGCGAGATCGAAGCTTACAGCGGGCTCTTTGCAAAAAATGCGGCTCGGATTGGCCACAAAACAGAGGCACCACCAAACATCTCGGAATACGAAACGCCGGTGGTGCTTTTCCGTTTTACCGGAGCTTCTGTAGGCGCGCGCGGGATCGCACCGCGGACCCCTACCGTGTCAAGGTAGTGCTCTACCGCTGAGCTACGCGCCTGTAGAGGCCTTGTGACCTACCTGGGCTGCACCATGCTTGTCAAGGGAATCAAAGTCCTGCTTTATGCCAGGTGATGATTCGCCGCACATCGCTCCTTGCTCTTTGCATTCTCTTTGGAGCAAGCGCGGGATGCATGGTCGCCGACGTTGGAGCCGTCATCACATCGCCCACACTTGCAGATATTCCACTCTCGGACGGCGCGCAAAGCATCACGCTTCGCGCAAGCGTCAGCCCGGCAAAAAATCTGATTGTGGTGCGCCTGAGTGCAGCCTGGTGCGGCTCCTGCGATTGGCACTACACGGGCGACCGCACGCTGCTCACCGCGGAGGCCAATGCGCGAGTGCGCTATGTCGATGTGCTGCTTCGTGATGCCGACAACAACCGGCCTACCGCCATTGCGTTGCAGCGGGTGCGGCAACGCGTCGGCGAGGGAGCAACAGCATGGGGAGACTCATCGCTTGCATTCTACACGCATGCGAAGAAGCTTCTGGGGGAGCCGCACCTGAATCTACCGGCGTATGTGCTCTTGGATGGGCGCACACTTGAAGTGCGAGGGATTCTCCCCGCGCCAGACGCCAGCGCACTCGCGTATCGCCTTCGTACGGAGCTTGAAGAGCTCCTAGGATTGGCCTCACCCGACGTGGCACCACCGCCAACCAATTTGGGCTTCGAGGCCGACACTGATGCAATGCTACGCGCCATGAAGGTGCAGAACACACGCATCCCGGATTTCAGCAATGCTTATGCGGACAGAAGCGATGCCGCGCGGTTGGGTGAGGCGTTGTTTCACGACGCAACCCTCAGTCCATCGGGCTCGACTTCCTGTGCAAGCTGCCACGATGCAGCCCACGGTTTTGCAGACCCGCGGCCGGTTTCAGTCGAAGCGGGCGTCGGCCATCGCAATGCTCCGTCGCTTTTGACATCCGCCAGACGGCGCCAGTTTTTCTGGGATGGGCGCGCAGATGCGTTGTGGACGCAGGCGCTGAGTCCCTTCGAGAACGACCGGGAATTTGCTTCCGCGCGAGGCCTCGTGGTGAAGCGCGCCATCTCGCGCGCGCCGCAAACATGGGCCGCTATTTTTGGCGAGGCAGAGTGGCTGCCAGAGGAGCTGGCGTTGGTCGCCGATGACGCGCGACCCGGGCGCGCATCGTGGCAAGCCCTGTCAGCCCCCATGCGCGCGCGGGTAAATCGCAGCTACGTCAATGTCGGAAAGGCCATTGCTGCCTTCGAGCGCACCCTCGCCACCAAACCAACGCGCTTCGACGCCTACCTAGACGGAGATGCCAAAGCCCTCAGCAACGTCGAGCGCGAAGGTCTCTCTAGGTTCGTTATCAACGGCTGCGCGCAATGCCATTGGGGTCCGGACCTGACGGACGACGCCTACCATGTGCTGCGCTTCCCGTCGCCTCCGGCTGCGCCGGATGGCGGTCGCATCGATGGCTTGCGGGCTGCTGCCTCTGCCGCGTTTACCGTGCAGAGTGCATGGTCTGATGTGGCCACTGCCCGGCCTCACGGCACCGCGGAAGAGCAAATGCATGGGGCCTTTAAGACGCCGTCGCTGCGCGGCATTGCGGACACCGCGCCCTATGGTCATGCGGGCAATCTTGCGACCTTGGAGGACGTCCTGAAGCTCTATTCCGAGGGAGGCGGTGCGTCCGACGACCCGCATGCCACGGGCCAAGTCGAGCCTTGGGTCACCAAGCGCTTTCACGTAAGCGACATCCCACCAATGGCCGCTTTCTTGCGTGTATTTACGGAGAAATAGCTACTTCGCGCATGATCTTGGCAAGCTCGGCCACGTCGTCGGCGTCATGGTACAGGCCAAAGCCCACACGCAACCGATCGCCGCGCGCATCGACAATCACGCCTTGCGCTGCGAGCTCCGCGACCACACGCGCGGCGTCTGCAACGACAAAGCACAAGAACGAACCGCGCCTTGCGGAGCCTGCAGGAACAATCAGTGGCACCTCGGCCCATGGGCTGCCCGCAAGTTGGCTCATCAGCTCAAGCCCGAGCCATTGCGCGCGCGCGTGCACCATCTCGGGCGAGATTCCCTCATCGCGCATCCAAGCCAGCACGCGCCGCATGCGGTACAGGCCGCTCGGGTCGTAGGTCGCGCCCCAAAACGCGCCCGCGCCGGGGCCATAGACCACCCCGGCATGCGCCTTGTCCAAAGCCTCAAACGCGGCGAACCATCCCGTGTTGCGAGGGCGCAGGCCGTCGGCGGCGGGCGGCACGTAGAGAAAGCAACAGCCCTCGCCGCTCATCGCGTACTTGTAGCCACCCGACATGTAAAATACATCTTGTTGCAACAGAGACAAGTCGGTCGGCCTCGCGCAGAACCCATGATACCCATCGACCACCATCCGCGCGCCAGCCGAAATCGCAACGGTGCAGAGTGCATTCAAATCGGGCCATGCGTAGCCACTTGAGAACGGCACTTGGCTCAGAAAGGCCAGGTCTGCGCCGCCTGCAAGCGCCGACGCCCAACGCCCCTCAAAGCCCTCAAATGGCTCGGCCGGAACCCGCGTCCATCGCACCAGCCCATCCTCTTCTAAGCGCGCCATCTGTCGCGAAAACGAGTAAAATTCCTGGTCAGTAGACACCACATTCGGCACGTGATCATGGGTCAAGCAACTGAGCAAGCGGAGCACAAATTCGTGGGTGTTGGGCGCAAATACAAAGCGCTCTGAGGCATCGACACCAAGCAACGCCGCAAGATCCGCACGCACCTCGGGGATCACGGTGCCGTACACATGCTCCCACTTGCGATCGGAGCGCGAGGCTGCAACTTCCCACGCCTCGACGTGACCGTCGAAGGATACATCCGGCCAAAGATGATGGCTGTGCGCTGCAAAGTGCAAGGTGTCGCCGTGCGCGCGCAGGGCGCGTGAAAAATGACTCTTCATGGACTGTGTATAATGCATTAAAACCTCAGCGCGAGTTCGACCCGCGCGCCCTCATACGCTGGAACGTTTCTGCAAATCCCGTTGAGGCATCGCAGCCCCCCTTGCTGCTGTCCGGCAAAGACACGCACGTTGCTCTTCTCATCGAGCCGGTACAGCGCGCCGCCGTTCACGTACCATTCGGGTTGTCCGGCAACCGTGAGATACTCAATGCCCTGTGTGACAGACCACTTGGGCGCAATCTTCAGCGCCGTATAGTGAAATCCCTGCCACCAAGGCTGCGGGATCACCTCGCCATTCACCTCCCGAAGATTTTCATCGTCTTGGGATCGGTAGCGATGACGCCCGTTCATCTCAAGCGTAAACCGTCCCGAGAGGTGCACGTTGAGCGTGTAAAGCAATGCCTTCTCCGTGTAGTACTCGGTGCCATCTCCGCGATAATCGTCGCGCAGATTGATCGACGCATACAGATGCGAGCGATCGCTGTTCCAGCGCAATTCGGTTCCCAGCGTAAGGTCCCACACGTGGTTCTCCGCGCGATCGCCACCGATGTCGCCCGTCACTTTGCCGTAACGGTCACACCCAGTTCCGGACTGCTCCGACGTGGTGCGTGTGTAGGCCACGGCGCCGTAGATCATCACGGTCTTTGTCGCGTTTACATCGCTTCGATAGCGCCCGCCCGTGGCGCACGCATTAAAGTTGCCAAACATGGTGTCGGCGGTGATGGGCTCCGCAGTAGGCAACTGCGAATAGGTGACGCTCGCAAGTTCTGGCGCGTAACGTGACGCCACTGCGGCCATCAGCGGGTAGTAGTTGCGATAGCTTTTTAGCTCCACCGTGTGAGAGGTCTTGCCTACCCGAGCGTTGGCCGAAGCGTACAACGCCGAGCCATCAGAGGCCGTATCGACGCGCTCTTGCTGGCGGCTCTGCAAGGCCATCTCCACGTACGCGCGCCCCCACTGGCCCAAACGAGGCAGCTCCAAAGACTGGCCAAGGTTCAGCGTTTGGCGGGCTTCTGCGTTGGGAGATCCACCCAATGTACTGCTTAGGTAGCGACGCGCATCGGCGCTTTCACAGTCGCCAAATGGCGCCTCGAAGGCACCCGTTTTGGCGTCGCCTGCAGCATCGTAAGAATAGGGCGCGCATCGGTACACGCTGGCAACGCGCGTACCAGAAACCATCGAGGTTCCACGGCCGGCCGTCACCTCTGCGCCAAAGATGCGATCTGCACCAAACACAGGCCCAGAGGCTTCGTTCGAATCGCCGGCAGGTTTGGTGGGCATCAACGAGCGGCCCGACGCCTCATCGACCCTCGTCGGGTTGGCCATGCCAGCCACCAGCACCACCGAAATAGGATCCTTCACGTAGCTCAGTTTGAGCCCACGCACGCTTGTGTCCACGCCGAGCTCATCCAACTTACGCATCGACAAGGTGAGCCCGCGACCAAACTGCACATAAGAGTCTCCGGCCGTGAGCTCCCAGCCATCCTTCTTGTACGCAGCCCAAAGCTTGGCCGGATAAGCGTTGTTCAAAAAACGCGACTGCCCATCTGCGACGATGGCCTTTTTCAGTTTGGGATCAAATGTGCATCCCTCGCAAAACTCTTGGTCGGCAGGACGGGACCAATAGATGGCGGAATCCAAACGCAACCCCGATGTCCAAGAGCCGGTGCTGGCTTGCACATTGAGACGATTCACCCATTGTCCCCAGCCGTGGTCACGCGCGGGCAATGGGTCTCGCGCATCAAAACGCTGTGAGAAAATACTGGTCTCCGTGACATCAATGGTCAGCGGCTTTCCGGCGATCTTGCCTGCATCATAGGCTTGGGCAGGAAGGCTCACCCCGCAGAGTACAGCCGCCACAGCCCACTGCGCGCGCCCGCTCATGGCTCTGCGAGCAGCGCGCGGACTTCGGCCTCGAGGCCCACTTCATCGCCGGCGTTGTACCCAACCCGTACGTGACGAACACGACCACGGCGATCGATCAGCACGGTGACTGGAGCGTCGCTTTTTGGATTGTAGACTGCACGTACCGAGGTGTCTTCATCCAGCCACACCGGAAACGTAAGCCCGTTGCGCTGTACAAACGCGGGGACGTCGGCCAGCGTATCGGGGCCATCTACGGCCACCGCAATGACCTCCAAGCCCCGAGACTTTTCAGTGCTGTAGAGCTTCTGCAAGTGAGGAAACTCGGCCTTGCATGGGTCGCAAAACGTGCCCCAAAAGTTGAGCAGAATCACCTTTTTGCCCAATGACTCGGAGAGCTTCACGGTGCGACCGCTAAGGTCATGCGACCTGACATCCGTGGCCGCATGACCTTGCAGCGCGCTCTCGGAGCGTCGCGCTTTGGTGCTCTGGGCGGTCTGGGCGCTTTGGACGGTCTGGGCGCTTTGGGCAGGTGCGCTTGGAGTTCCTCCGCAGGCGAAGACCAAACATAGAACGGAAGTCCAGGCTGCAAACCCCAAATGAGGAAACATGGCTCCTGCGTTCCCTACTTGGAAAGCGGCGCGTTGGCGTCCTGCCATGCCGTCCAAGCCTTTGCCTGGCCGTCGATGTGCTGCCACACGTTCTGAGAGGAGCCGACATCGGCCTCCAAGATTTCCATGCTGCGGGCATCGATGATGGCGTTCCAGGGCATGGCGGCGGCCGAGAAGAACGCGCCCAGCGACTCCGCTCCGCTATCAAGCAGCAAGGGCGAGGGCGTTTTGTGACGGTTGTACCAAGTGCTCAAATCGACAAGGGCGGCCGGTTTGCCGGGGCTCGAGGATTCGATGATCGCAGTCAGCCAAACCACGCCGCGATCTTTGAGCTCCTTGATGCGGGGCGTGATTGCATTGGCCTCGCTGTGGCACACGCTGCACCAAACACCGGCGGCCTGAATGAAGATGAGCTTGTGCGTTCGCGATTCGGGATCGAAGAACTGCGACATGCTGACGCGCGTGATCGCATCTGAAGGATTGCCTGAGAGCACGCCCTTAAAGGCGAAGTTCTGCAAGCGGCTGCCCGCGACGCCCGAGGTCACATCACCGCGAGGCGCAATGCCAATTTTGGTGCTTGGGTACGCAACGCCGTAAGGATTGGTCGCGCCGGTGCCAACGCCAGGGGTAACCACCACCGATGCATCTTGCCCAGGCACGACCACGGGCGTCACAACGCCAGCGTCATCTGCCTCTTCATCATCAACGTTGACGGTGGTGGTCGGCACACTTCCGTCGACACCGGCTATCTTGGAGGTCGTGCCACGGCCTCCCCCCGAAGAACATGCAAACACGACGGATGCCGAGGTGAGAGTCAGAGCGCTAAGCATTTTCTTGGACATCATGAGGGTGTTCTCCGGCGAGCGAAGGGCTCGTGCAAGCGGGGTAGACGTTGGTGAGTACGCTTGTGTGACGCAAAATT
>JAYWGD010000438.1:0-16276 GCA_043778435.1 Myxococcales bacterium
TCAAAAGCAACCAGCTTGCGCGCAAGCCCCTGCTCCTTGATGGCCAGCAGCGCTTCTTTGCCCACAAACATCTCTTTCTCAAACTTGACGACCCAACCGAGGCCCGCCTCAAGCGGATTGGTCTCTTCGCTGAGCTCGTTGCCGTAAAGCGAGAGGCGCGCCTCTAAGCGCAACGTGTCGCGGGCCCCCAAACCGGCAGGCACCAAGCCGATGTCGGCTCCGAGCTCTGCAAGCTGGGACCACAACGCCGGCGCGTCGCTCCATGCGCAAAAGATCTCTACGCCGTCTTCGCCTGTGTACCCCGTTCGGGCCACGGTGCAACGCACGTTGGCCACGATGGCATCGCGAAAGGTAAAGCCCTTTAGAGAGGCGAGCTCAACCCCGTCTTTTCCTGCGCGGGCCAGTACCTCGAAGGCTTTGGGTCCTTGGAGCGCAATCAGCGCGGTCTCGTCAGACAGGTTTTTGAACTCGCAATGGTCTTTGGCCGCCCGCTCAAACACGTCGGCCATCTTGGACAAATTGGATGCATTGCACACGATGACGTAGCGATCCTTCGCGGCACGGTAGACGATCAAGTCGTCCAAAATGCCGCCCTGCTCATTGCACGCAACCGTGTACAGCGCCTGGCCATCTTGCAAACGAGTGCAGTCGTTGGTGACCAAGTAGTCCACCACATTGCCCGCATATTCTCCGCTCATTTGCAGCTCACCCATATGGCATACATCGAACAAGCCGGCCGCTGTGCGCACCGCATTGTGCTCCGCGACGATGCCTGCATATTGCACGGGCATTTCCCAGCCTGTAAACGGCACCATGCGGCCGCCATGGGCAAGGTGGGCTGCATGAAGAGGCGTCGCGCGCAAATTCGTCTCGGTCATCTCCAGGTCTGGACTACCACAGCAAGTGTCAGGGGTCGCGCCGATTGTTGTGCACGAAAGCCACAAAGGCATGTACACGCGAGAGCCATGGCAAGCTATCGTTTCACATCCGAATCTGTCACCGAAGGCCACCCAGACAAGCTCTGCGACCAAGTCTCAGACGCTGTCCTCGACGCGATTCTCGCGAAGGACAAGCATGCGCGCGTCGCCTGCGAAACCTTGGCCAAGACCGGCATGCTTGTGGTCGCTGGCGAGATCACCACCAGCGCCTGGGTCGACATCCCAACCATCGCACGCAAAGCCGTACTCGACATCGGCTACAACTCCAGCGCCACCGGGTTTGACGGCACCACCTGCGCCGTGCTCACGGCCGTAGAGCAACAGAGCCCAGACATCGCGCAGGGCGTCGATGTCGGAAAGGGCTTGCACAAAGAGCAAGGCGCTGGCGATCAGGGCCTCATGTTCGGTTACGCCTGCGACGAGACCACCGAGCTCATGCCGATGCCCATCGATCTCGCACACAAGCTCGCCAAACAATTGGCGGCCATCCGTCACCAAAAGAAGGTCGACTTCCTCCGCCCCGACGGCAAAACCCAAGTCACCCTCGAGTACTTGGATGGCAAGCCCGTGCGCGTGGACGCCGTGGTCGTCAGCACGCAACACAGCGAGAGCGTGAAGCACGCGCAACTCAAAGAAGCAGTGATGGAACTGGTCATCAACAAGGTGATCCCAAAGCGCCTCATCGACAAGAGCACCAAGTTTCACATCAACCCCACAGGGCGCTTTGTTGTGGGCGGGCCGATGGGTGATTGCGGTCTCACGGGCCGAAAGATCATCGTCGACAGCTACGGCGGCATGGGCCGTCACGGCGGCGGCGCCTTCTCGGGCAAGGACCCGTCCAAGGTCGATCGCAGCGCTTGTTACTACGCGCGCTACGTTGCCAAGAACATCGTCGCTGCTGGCCTTGCCAGCAAGTGCGAGGTGCAAGTCGCTTACGCCATCGGCGTTGCCAAACCCGTTGGCGTGTACGTGAACACTTTCGGTACGGGCGTCATCGAAGAAGAGAAGATCTCTAAGTACGTGGAGGCCAACTTTGACTTCCGACCCAAGGCCCTGATCGACGAGCTGCAATTGCTTCGCCCGATCTACCAAGCCACGGCCGCCTATGGTCACTTCGGCCGCAAGGAATTCTCGTGGGAGAAAACCAACCGCGCCGCCAAAATGGCTGACGATTTGCTGGGCTCTAAGGCCGGCAAAGCCAAAAAGAAGTAACTTTTTTGCGTCTAAAAAAGCCTAGTCGTCGTTCGACGGGTGGGCTTGTTTTGCCCCCGCCTTCTCCGAGGACAACCCTCAACCGATGAAGGCTTGCACCGCCGTCAAAAAGCCGCTCGAAGGCATGGGCGCGCACCACTGCAGTGCATTGATACGGCTACGATGAGGAGAACGGACAGCGCTACGCCAAAGTGCACAATTCACGCAAATGGCTTTTGCATGTGAAGCTCCGAATGCAGATAGCCCCGATCAAGCTGTGGCTTGGTCGGGGCTATCTGCATTTTACATACACTAAAAACTACAGTTTAAGACTCGTTGCTGCCCTTAAAGCCGTAGCGCTGCATCAAGCGATAAAGGTTCATGCGATCCATGCTCGCTTTGCGGGCTGCGCGGCTGACGTTGCCCTCGGCCCATCCAAGCAGGGTAGCCACGTACTGGCGTTCAAACGCCGCCACAATCGCTTCTTTGGCCGCACGGAAAGGCAATTCCACATTGGCAGGCGGCGCCTCCGTGACGCGCATCGAACTTGACGAGGGCAACGTATCGCCATGGCCTTCACGAAGACGATGCTCGACGACGCGCAAGAGCTCCGCATCGTTGCCCGACCACGGCGCACGGCAAAACTCTTCGATCACTTCCGGTGTCATCAGGTGTGCACGCTCTTGCATCGCTAGCTCGTCGATTTTTTTGCGAACGAGCACAGGGATATCGGACGCACGCTCTCGAAGCGGCGGAATGCTGAGCTGGCTCTTGCTAAAACAAGCCAGCACTTCCTCGCTCATCCGAGCCGAGTTGACCAACTGCTCGGGCGACATCTCCGTGCCCACAATCACGCGGACATCTGCCTCGCGCGACTCGGTGTCTCCCGAGCGGAAATACGTGCCTTTTCGAATGAGCTCGGTAAGGCGCAATTGGGCCTCGTCGGAGAGCGCAGTCACCTCATCCAAAAAGAGCGTACCGCCTTGGGCCATCGCCACAGCTCCAGGGCGACCAGGAACCCCAGGCGACGACGCCACACCAAACAGATCTTGAGTTAGCGCATGGCCATACACGCCCCGGCACTCGAGCATGACAAGGGGGTGTTTAGAACGATCGCCCAAACGCACGAGCTCCGAGGCGATGACATCACGCGGCGTGCCGCGCTCACCTCGCACCAATGCATGCAAGCCTCCCTCTGCAACTTTGCGCACGCGGACCATCAGCTTGCGCATCTCAGGAGATTCGCCAACCAACTCATAGGGAGCCGCAACGGGCGTGAATTGCTCTTCGGCCTCACGCGGCTCTTGCCGGAT
The DNA here is from genome assembly GCA_043778435.1 of Myxococcales bacterium. Classification (GTDB taxonomy): domain Bacteria; phylum Myxococcota_A; class Polyangia; order Polyangiales; family Polyangiaceae; genus JAAFHJ01. Next base: position 3,443 of record JAYWGD010000438.1, read on the forward strand.
GCGCAAGCGCGTGGCACCCAGCTCCAAGACCGCCTCGGGGTAGGGAAGTTCGGCGTGCAATACACGGACACCATGCAGCCGCACGCCGTTGCGCGAATCAAAGTCGCGCACGCGCCACGAGCCAGATTCGAATACCAAAGCCAGGTGAAAACCTGACACCGCGGGGTCATCAAGCACGATGTCATTGGTCGGGTGCGCGCCGATACGACAAATCTCGCCGTCGAATCGTTCGCTGCGCTCTACATCTATTCCCGACTCGCGCTCAACCCGCAGTAGCAAGGAAACCCCAGGTGCCACTGGTACAAAGAGCGGATGCACCGCCTCGTAAGTGAGTCGGTCGGGAGCATGCAAGCTAGCTTCTAGAGACTTGTTCATTTGCTTTCCTATTCTAGAACGCCGTTGCGTCCCCACGCGCCAAGTTGCGCAACGGCCAAACGAAGACCTTCCTCAGTAAGCGGCGCCGACACCGCATAGCAAGGCGCCTCAAACACCAAACGTGCCACCGCTCGGAATGCGTCCAAGGCCGACAGCGCGCTCTCAGAACATGCAGACTGCAGCAAATGCTCCATCGCTTCGACCGGGTCGCGCCTCGACAGAACCACGCCCACTTGACCGCGCTTGGCGGCAGTCATAAGTACCACGCAAGGGCGCACATGATCGATAGGGTCGCGGCTGGCCGCGAGCGTTGTGTTGGGGGTCACGATGCCACCATGTGCTTGGGCTACGGCCTCGGCAAACCGGAGCACCACATCGGAATTTGAACCGCCAAGCACCAAGGTCCAAGAAAACAAGCCGAGGTTGGGCGCGCGCAGAACAACGTCTTTAAGAGGCGCTTTGGGACGTGGAACTGCGTTGTTGTTACGACGCCTGGGGGTAACCCCAGGCGTCACACCCACATTTAAACTGCAAACAAACTGAGGCCAGATTTCGGGCTGTACATCGGCTGGCGATACCTCCACAGGCGTGTTTAAACGCAGATCCATGCTGCGAAGCCGGTCTTTCGCGACATAGCGCGGCACGGACCAGAGTTCACTCGCGACGGCCTCGCAAACGCTATCATCGTTCCTAAGCCATGCTCGGAAAACAGGCAAAAAAGCAAGTGGTGCGGAGAACAAGCTGCCGGTGTCGAGACGAAACAACAGACAACGTTTGTCGCCCATCGCCATTCCCCATTGTTCTTCAAAGTCGATACTGTACACGGCCTGATTTTCTTTCGTGGGGCTACGCGCGGATCACCGTCAACAACGTTTCCAAGCTATCAGGATAGAGGGCGCTGCGATACCTCTGTAAAACACAGCGAACAGCCAAAAAATGAAGAATTGACGACAACATGAGAATTTCTTTGCGCTCCAAGTGGGCACTCGCTTTGGCGCTCACGGCGCTCATTCCACTCACTGCGCTCTCGTTTCGAACCCAGGCCATTCAGCGGCGCGCGCTCGCAGACAACGAACGAGCGCTCGAAGGATCCATCGTGCGCCAGGCTTCGATGAGTCTGGGCGATGAACTCGATCGCGTTGCAGCAGCGACCTTGCGTGTGGTGGCGCTCGTGTCCGACGCACGCGTTGCCGACCCCGAGCTCCGACTCATACTCGCAAAAGATGTGGTGGCTTCAGAATCACGATTGGAGCGTCTCGCGGTCTACACGGCCGATGGAGCTTTGGTGTTTGCCGCAGGCGTTCAGAGCGGCCCGCCTGCGCCCGATCTGCTCGGTGCAACCGCGTTTGCGGGCGCGCGCGCATGGAGGTTGGAGCGCACAACGGGCAAGCCACGCTTTCGCTACCATGTGAACGTGACACAGGGTGCCCAAGTGACAGGCCATGTACTCGCCTGGGTGGACGCGAGCTTTTTGGATGCGCGCGTAGAAGGTTTGTCGACCGAGCGTTTTGAGCGTCGGGATTGTCTCACGCTTGTGGATTCTGATCTCATGCCAATCGCGGGCAGCATGCATCCCGACACCGTGCACGCCGCCGTCCAAGCCAGCGGAATTCATGGCGACATCACGGACAAGCCGCTGGAGATCACCCGGAGCTTTTCGGATCGCGGCATCGCCACCGTGGGCACAGTGCTACCACTTCCAGATTTCGGCGCGGTGCTGATCACGGCGCGCCCGGAGCACGAAGCCTTTGCTTCGCTTGTGCGCGCGCGCCGCGAATTCGGAACCACCATGGGGGCGGCGACCCTCTGTGCCCTTCTTCTGGCCTATGCATTGTCTGCAAGCACAACGCGCCCCATCGCACGACTCACCGAGCTTACTCGCGCCTACGCACGCCGTGAGTTCGGTACGCGCTCCAACATCCAAACGGGCGATGAGCTCGAGGGCCTTGGCAATGCCATGGAAGAGATGGCGGACGGATTGCGCGCGGGGGAAGAAGAGATTGATCGGCGCGCACGCGTCGAAATCGGACTGTCGAGATTTATGCCAGAGGCGGTAGCGAAGGCCATCGCGAGCAGCGAGAGCGATGTCGTATTGGGAGGTGTTCGCAAGGATATTTCCGTGGTGTTTGCAGATGTGGTGGGCTTCACACAATTTGCGGAGCGTGCGCCGCCCGAGCAAGTGAGTGCATTGCTCAACGAATTGTTTGGCCTGCTCTCAGAAACGGTTTTCAGAAACGGCGGCGTGGTCGACAAGTTTATGGGCGACTGCGTGATGGCGCTTTTTGGTGCCACCGATGACGACGCAAAGCACCCGAGCCAAGCACTGGCATGTGCCGAAGACATGCACCGTTTCGTCGCTTCGAACCGCGCCGCATGGAGTGAGCAACATGGCTTTGAGATCCATTTGGGCATTGGATGCGCCACAGGCATTGCGGTGGTCGGAAACCTTGGCAGCGCGCGAAGGATGGAGTTCACCGCCATTGGCGATCCGGTCAACGTCGCCGCGCGTCTCGAGAGTCTAGCGCGCCCCGGACAGACGCTCTGCACACAAGAAACGGCAGCACGCGCGCCTGAGTTCCCGACCCGTTCGCGGGGCACACATCCACTGCGGGGAAAGAGCGAGGCTGTAGAGGTGTTCGAGCTGGAGGACGAAGGATGAACGACACATTCGACCAGGCGCCCGATCCTAGAATCGGCCAGCAAATCGCGTCCAAATATCGCATTGAACGCGTGCTGGGCCAGGGAGGCATGGGCCGGGTGTATGTGGCCACGCATCTGGGCCTCAACGCATCGGTAGCGCTCAAATTTCTCCTTGATGAACACACCAGTGTGGCTTCGCTCCAAGAACGATTTCGTCGCGAGGCTTCGGCGCTCTCGATGGTGCGCCACCCAGGCGTGGTCTCCATTCTCGACTTTGGCGAGCATGAGGGAAGAGCCTACATGGCAATGGAGTATGTGCCAGGTAGGCCCCTCTCCGATCTGCTTGGCAAGGAGCATCCGCCTCTGCCATTGCACCAAATAGGTGACATCTACAAGCAGTTGCTCGACGTGCTTGTTGCGGCTCACGACAAGGGTGTGGTGCATCGAGATCTCAAGCCCGACAACGTGCTGCTCACGGGCGGAAACGATCAGCCGGTGCACGTCAAAGTCCTCGACTTTGGGCTCGCTGCATTTGTTCATCGAGGTCAGGCGTCCAACGCCAAGCTCACCGAGGTCGGTGTGGTTCACGGCACCCCAACCTACATGTCTCCGGAGCAATGTCGCGGCGTGGATGTGGGCCCCGAAACGGATGTCTATGCGTGGGGCGCCATGCTCTTTTTCGCGCTCGCGGGAGTGCCACCGTTCGACTCCGCGGACATGACGACCATGATGACGCAGCACCTCTTCGTCGAACCGCCTGCAATTGCAGACGTAGGCTACATGCGCCATGTTTCGGCCGGCATGGAGCGAGTCGTCCGCGATGCGCTGTGCAAGCGCGCGGATCAGCGCCCATCTGCAATTCAGATACGCGACCGGTTCGCAGCGGCACTTGCTGGAACCGACCCCGATGCGATGCAGCGGCGTGCCGCAGACGAGCGCCAGACAGCCGCCGGACTTTCGAGAAACGATCGCGCGTTGACGGGCATTGCGCCTCCACCCGACGAGTTTCGCTCGTTGCCTGCGCCGAACACGGCCGAATCTCTGAGCTATCCAAGAGTTGTCTTGTGGGGCACACGCGACGACCCGGAATCGCTCGCCATGCAAACTGCACTTTCTGTAGCCGGCATGCGCGTCACCCCCTGGAACAAGGAGACGCCCCCGCCCGATGAGCTACACGGAGACGTAGTGCAGCTTGTGGTGCTTCATGCAAGTAGAGGAACCGACGCTCTCACGCACAAGTTTACGGCGCCGGTATTGGTCCTCGGGGTCGCTCATGCGGCCGACACAGCCTCATGGATCCGCGCGGGCGCAAGCGATCTGGTTCTGCATTCGGGCGACGTAGACTCCGCGGTGCGAAAGGCTCGAACAGTGCTAAGGCGAAAACGATGATTGTCCGCATTCGTCACACGGTTACAATTGGCGCTTTCTTTTTAAGTGTCGCGGCACAAGCAGACTCAAACAACGCATTGCCGCAGGACCATGTTGTGGTCAAGGGTGAAACCTGCGCGAGCCTTGCGTTGCGGTTCTATGGCAACAGAAGCATGTCGGAGCTTATCCACAAAGCCAATCCAAGCATGGGCCCCTCACCTCACTCCTTGACCGCGGGCCGCGTGTTGCACTTGCCTGTCGCCGTCACCGCACTGACAGGCCCCGATGCGCGCGTGGGCGCGCTGCGCAATCGCGTCGAAGTCCAAGCGCCCGATCCGCGTCCCGCCAAGCGAGAAGACCCACTCTACCGCGGCAACAAGGTGAGCACGGCCGAGCAGTCCAGCGCGCAAGTGGTCTTTCGCGACGAGACAGAGCTGCGGTTGGGCGACGAGACGCTCGTCATCATTTTGGGAGACGCCAAACGCGCCGCTTCGAGGCTCTCAGGTGAAACCATGGTGGTTAGCGGCACCGCGCGCGCGCGCCTGTCAGAGCTCGCGGGCCCCACTCCGATCACAGGCGGAACGGCCACAGTCATGCCCACCAAAGGGGGCGAAGTGCAAGTGACGGTGGATGCCTCGCGCACGGCACGCGTCGGTGTCTACAAAGGAAGCTCCAAAGTAGGGGCCCAAGGAAAGTCGGTGGAGGTGCCCGCCAACTTTGGCAGCAAGGTGGTTGCGGGCTCCAAGCCAGGCGCGCCAAAGCCTTTGCCTCTTGCGCCGCTGTGGAATCTCAAACCCGCGAAGGTGATCTCCACAGCCACAGTGGCGGTTCTGGATGCCAGCTATGTGCAGTCTCAAGCCACGCGTTTTCACCTCGAGGTCGCCACCGACTCTAACTTTGCGGAGCGGCTGGTTGATACCAAAGTGCCAGCGAATACGCTCACAGTTCATGTCGAGAATCTTGCGCCGGGCGACTATTTTTTGCGCGTGAGCGCCTTCGACGACGATGGCTTCGAGAGCTTTTACAGCCCGCCACTGCACGTCCAAGTTGTGCACGTCGATCCGCCCGCACCGCCACCTGCGCCAACGCCTCCACCACCACCCGTCGAAACACCGCGGCCCGTCGCGGTCGTGCCGCCGCCGCCGGTGCAGAAATCTCCAAACGTCGATGTGGCGCTACGCGCGGAGGTGCCTTTCAAAACCAGTGCGCTGCTCCTTGGACCAAGCGTGGCGGGGCACCTGCGATTTGGTGGTACGCGCGAGGAAAGTGCAAGTGGCTCGATTGGATTGCGTGCGTATTACACCATGTCTGTCGGCAACCCTACCAACTGTGTAGACCTACTTCTGACGAACGGCGGCGACGTCTGCAGCACGCGTTCACGCACCGAAGCCGGCATCGCCATCCCAGTCAGCTATATGCCGGGCGTATCGTGGTCCTGGAAGCCATTGTTCACCCTCGCGCCCGGCATCAGCACCACGCGCAATGTGGAGCGAGGCGAGACCCGTGAACGCAGTCGCGGAACCAACAACAACTTCGACATTGCAGCCAGCGCAGGCTTGCTCAGCCCATGGGGCCTTCTGATCGATGTGGGATACAGGCAAAGCATTGAGCTTATCACCACCGGCGCGACCACCCAACCAAGCGGCTTTGTGGGTCACGTGGGCTGGCGGTTTTAGCGGCGGCGACTCAGTCGGCGCTCCAGGAGTGATCGGCAAAGTACTGCAAGCGCGTTTACAGCTGCATGCACAGTGGGCATGAGAATCATTTGCTTGGGCGCTCGAAGGTCACATCCGAAAACTTGGACCAAAATCGTTCGACCAACGCTTTGGAGGAAAGGCGGGTAAAACCGTTCGTGTAAGGCAGATCAAATGCATTGAGAAATATGTATGTTGCATTTATCCCGATCAGCTTGTTGGTGCCGCTTCGGTAGAGCGGCCCGCCTGAGTCGCCGGGACAAAGACCAAACGCGCCCGCACGAGCACCAGGTCCACTGGTGAAAATCAGAAAGGAGTCCACGACCTTCCGGTCGGGAAACGCCCACGAGAATTGACTGTTCGCGTGGTAAGCGTTCGACACCGACACGATGGGGGACACGCCAAATTTCAAGCGTCGCAAATCGTAGTCAAAGGAGCGTGCATCGGCCACCGATGTCTCACAACCTGAGCCAACGACTGCCGACGAGACGCCAGCCGCGACATCCGTCAGATCGATGGAGACCGACGCAGGAAAGCTTGTCAAACTTTCTTTCGTCGTAATTACGGCCACGTCCGACGTCGTTCCGCCTGCGCCAATCTGAAGACACTCTCCACGTGAGCATTGCTTCAGCCTCTCGGAATCGATGTCAATCGATGCAATGGTGACGACTTGAGTCTGCTTGGGAGCAGACGACCGCCCCGCCTGATTGACAAGAGAAATTTGGCTACCGATCGCCATCAGCGAGCTGTTGCCTTCCACGCAATGTGCGGCGGTGATGAGCCGTCGAGGTGCGATCTTGGTCGCCGTGCATCCACCCAAAATCGTGAGTGTTGCGGGGTACTGCTTCTTCATCACGGAGCCGCCAATCAGCTCATCAGTCTCGGACTGCGTCCCCTCCCCATCATCAGGCAAGTCGCCTTCTCCACGAGTGCAAGCCGCGGCAGCAGAGAGCAGAAGAGCGATACGAAGATGGCGTTGATTGAGGATCATCCTTGTCGGCTCGCAGACGTTTGAAGCTACGCAACTCGGCGCGCGTATTTTCAAACGTATACAAAACACCAAGAGGCGCGTTGGTGATGCCAACGCGCCTCTTGGTGCACTCTGCATTTATCGTTTAGCAGTCGTAGTACAAGACGAACTCGTGCGGCGTGGGGCGCATGTGTGTGGATGCGGTGCACGCTGAAAATAATTCACCCCCACCGCATCCCCATGATGAAACCGGGGCCTTCTGCATTTTCATGCAGAGCGCACGCATAGGGTCAGTCGCCGATTTTAACGAAACTGGCGACCCGCTCCGACGTCCACGAGGCGCGATAGTCGCGCAGGAAACTTGCGCTAAACTGGCTTCTAGAAATGAACAGCTTACCGGCATCGCTCAATGACAATTCAGAAAGCCCGGCCGGCAACTCAATGGTACAGCTCGGAATACTGGAGCCACTGGAGCCCGCTCCAAAAGACAACGGGCTCAGCCACGTCACGTCCCAGTTTCCCGGCCGTGAGGCTCTAAGCTGAGTGTTCAGCTCCTGGCCGGCAAACCGGTTCCAACTACAGTCAAGCGCAACAAGGATGGACTCCGGTCGGATCAGCATTCGTACCGGGAACTCGGAACTGTCTGTCGCGAGCCAAATTCCAATCGGAGACGTGAGGTCGCGCGGCTTGGACCCTACGTAGCCAAATAGCTCCTTAACTGTGTGAATGGATTCGGAGGCCCGTGGTCCGATTGGCTCCTGACCAGAATCTGATGGACTCGTTCCTACATCCGTACCTGATGGACTCGTTCCTCCATCCGTTACGACCGCTACAGTCTTCGCGTCTAGACCGCCATCGCGGGCATTCGCCGACAACGCGGAATCCGTAGGGGATGCGGCGCAACCGAATGCGACGATAGCCGCGGAAAGGAAAATCGGATTAGCCTGTTTCATCCCGTCCCACTAGCACGCAACATGCCAAGCGCAACTCGCCGGCATTTGCACCTATCTGTAACCCCCCGTTCACGCAGACTGTGTGCGTGCGTTCACACAGCTCCAGTGTGCCTCGATGTGGCTGCTCCTGCGACACGTACTTGATTTTTGGTCAAGTTGTGCCACTGTAGAAGCATGAATGAAGCCTCCGCCAAGAAGCTCATTCGTGAACTCGCGGCGGCTGGGCTGGTGGTGTTTACGCGTCATGGCGCCCTACGAGCGAAGGAGCGAGGCATCCCAGTCGATGCGGTGCGCGCGGGGCTTGCGCAGGTGCTCGGTGTTGTCGCAGGAGAACGCCCGAACGTGTGGAAGGCAAGCATTCCGGGCCCATTCACGGTGGTGGTTCACATTCAGAACGGCGTGATCGTAGTCACGGTCTACGGAGGAAAGAAATGAAAGCTCAAGCAAAACCTTGTTACCTTTGCGACCGAGGCCGCCTTCGCGCCACGCGCAGCTCTTTTGACACCACGCTGGACGGCGTGGCTTACACGCACATGCTCAACGCCGAAGAGTGCAACGCATGCGGCGAAGTCTTTACGCACGCCATTGAGCACCAGCATGCTGAGCGCGAGATTGCGCATACGCTTCTGCACAACCGCGCCGACGGCGCCGATGCCTTTCGCTTTCTTCGGCTTCTGAGCGTGGAGCCCGAAGCCCAAAAATTTGCGGCTGCCATCGGCGTTTCTCCGGAAACGCTGTCCCGCTGGGAGAACGGCAAGAAGCCCATTCACGAAGCCACGTTTGAGCTCTTGCGCATGCTTGCAGCAAAAAGGCTGGGCGTGACCTATCACCCCGAAGGGCTTCAGGCCACCCGCCTTCCAAGCCTGCGCCGCCTCTCGTCCCGCGCCGAAGGCAGTCTACTCCGGCGCGTAGCCAAGACGCCGAACACGCGTCACGGCACGGCGTCTCCTCGCTAAGATTCTCTCAAGCTTGCCGACCCACAAAACACCAAGAGGCGCGTTGACGATGCCAACGCGCCTCTTGGTGCACTCTACACTTATTGTTCAGCAGTCGTAGTACAAGACGAACTCGTGCGGCGTGGGGCGCATGCGCACGGGGTTGAGCTCTTTGTTGCGCTTGTGAGCAATGAACTCCTCGAGTGCGTCCTTGGTAAACACATCGCCGCGCAGCAAGAACTCGTGATCGGCCTCGAGCGCTGCGAGCGCTTCTTCCAAGCTTCCGGGCATTTGCGGCACGTTCTTCGCCTCTTCGGGCGCGAGCGAATAGATGTCCTTGTCCATCGCGTCGCCCGGGTGAATGCGGTTTTGGATGCCATCAAGGCCCGCCATCAACATGGCCGAGAAGGCCAGGTAAGGGTTGCTCGAAGGGTCTGGGAAACGCACTTCGATGCGACGCGTTTTGGGGTTCGGGCCGGTGATTGGAATACGCACTGACGCCGAGCGATTGCGGCTCGAGTACGCCAAGTTTACGGGTGCCTCAAAGCCCGGAACCAAACGGCGGTAGCTGTTGGTCGAAGGGTTGGTGATGGCCGCGAGGGCCTTGGCATGCTTGAGAATGCCGCCAATGTAGAACAGCGCTGTCTCGGACAAGCCTGCGTAATGGTCACCCGCGAAGAGAGGCTTGCCATCCTTCCACAGCGACTGGTGCACATGCATGCCGGAGCCGTTGTCGCCGAAGAGCGGCTTCGGCATAAAGGTCGCCGTGCGGCCATTCTCACGCGTGACATTTTTGACCACGTACTTGAACCACATGAGCTGATCGGCAGAGAGACCCAAGCTCTTGAATTTGAAACCGATCTCACACTGACCACCGCTTGCGACTTCATGGTGCCCAACCTCCACCTCCACGCCAGATGACTCGAGCACCATCATGATTTCTTGGCGCAAGTTGGCGAGCTGATCGGTGGGCGGCGTGGGCACGTAGCCAGCCTTCGGCGCGATCTTGTAGCCGAGGTTTGGTCCCTCATCTTTGCCCTGGTTCCACCAGCCCTCGTTGCTGTCGAGGTAATAGAAGCCCGCATTGGGATTTGTCTGGTCAAACCGCACATCGTCAAACACAAAGAACTCTGCTTCTGGACCCATATACGCCGTGTCGGCTATGCCCGTTTGCTTGAGGTACATCTCCGCTTTGCGCGCGATGTAGCGAGGGTCGCGCGAGTAAGGTTGACGCGTGATTGGGTCAACGATGTCGCAGATGATGCTGATGGTCGGATACTGGAAAAACGGATCCATCTTGGCAGATGCTGCATCGGGCAACATGAGCATGTCGGACGCATTGATCGGCTGCCAGCCACGGATGGAGGAGCCGTCGAACGCGACGCCTTCTTCGAACAGATCTTTGCTCATGCGCGAGATGGGGAGCGTGGTGTGCTGCCATGCGCCCAGCAAGTCGATGAATTTCAGGTTGATGAACTTGGCTTCGTGTTTCTCAGCAAGGGCAATCACGTCTGCAGGTGTCATGAACGTCTCCGTAGGTCTGTGTGTTTCAAAAATGCTGTTGAGTAGGTGAGCGACGCGCGCTCAAAAAAAGGCTTCTTCACAAGGCATCGTCGCCGCGTTCGCCCGTACGAATTCGGACCGCTTCTTCGACGTGGCTCACAAATATTTTGCCGTCGCCGATGCGCCCTGTCTTGGCAGAACGCTCGATGGCCTCAAGCACTTCGAGGACCAGATCGTCTGGCACCACCACCTCGACTTTGACCTTGGGCACAAAGTCGACCACGTAGGCTGAGCCACGAAAGACTTCGGTCTTGCCGCCGGTGCGGCCGAATCCTTTGACCTCTGTCACCGTCATTCCCGTCACGCCAGCGGTTGTGAGCGCCTCTTTGACATCGTCGAGTTTGAAGGGTTTGATGATGGCTTCAACGCGTTTCATGGGAGCGAGACGGTTCTTTCATACAATTGTTTCTAAATTATTTCACCACGGTAAAGACATTGGATTTTCACTGCTCACTCCCCACCCCCATTGGGCATTTGCATGATGCGCTATGGGTCAAGCGCGACGACCTGACCCACCCGCTCTATGGTGGCAACAAGGTGCGCAAGTTGGCTCACCTGCTTTCGCGTGCCCGTGAACTTGGGAGAACTCGCATCCTGACGGCGGGCGCCGCGGGAAGCCACCACGTGCTGTGCACCGCCTTGCACGCCCGCGCTCATGGCTTCGAGTCGGCCGCTGTCATGACTCCTCAGCCCTACACCGAACATGCCATCGACAATCTACGTGCCGGTTTAGCCGCAGGTCTTTGCGTGTATGCTGCAGACAGCTATGCGGGCGCGGTACTCCGCACGATGCGAGAACGTCAAGCGCACGACCTGCTGGTTCCCGTCGGCGGCAGCGATGTCGTGGGCTCGCGCGGCTATGTCGAGGCCGCTCTGGAATTGGCCACGCAGATTCGGGCAGGCCAGATGCCGACCCCCAAGATCATCGTGGCTTGCCTAGGCAGCGGAGGAACGGTGGCGGGCTTGCTCGTGGGGCTTGCACGCGCGGGCCTTGAGGTGCAGCTCGATGCCGTGCTGGTTGCCGAGCAAGAGTTCGCCATCATGACCAACGTGCAGCATTTGGTGCGCGCACTCGCCCACAGCAGCGCCGAGGCGAACCGCGCGATGAGCCTCCTGCACGTCGTGCGAGATGAACTTGGTGCTGGCTACGCGCAGCCCACCGATCGCGGACGCTCTGCACGCAGCGACGGCGCGCACATGGGCCTCAAACTCGACCTCACCTACACGGCAAAGACCTACGCGCACGCGCGAGATATAGCAGCAAAAAACGTAGGCACGGTGCTCTACTGGCACACCCTGTCGAGCAGCGACATGACGCCGCTGCTCGACAGAGCTCTCACGCGCAACGAAGCGGTCAACGCGTTTCCATCGCTATGGGTCGACGCTCCCCAAATGTGAATACTCGGGCTTGAAGGCGGCGGCGCTTCTTTGCGGCAAGTGCCAGCAGCCCAGCGAGGGAGGGACAATCGTTTGTAGAACTTAGGCGACATGTTGCCCGCCCAGAGGCCGCTGGCACAAGCTTCCCTGGCATGGCCGCACGTGATCGGCATGCCTTCAACGGTGTAGAGTACATTGTTTCACTGTAGGGCTTGACTCGTGGGTTTGGAGCAGCTCTCCTTTAAAGTCCACCGTGAACGCATACGACGTCGCCGTCTTCGGCAATCTTACGTTTCGCAAACGCAAGCTGGACTCCTGGCTGAGCGAACCTGTGGACTCGCGCGCGTTTCGGTCTATCGCGCGCGTGTTTCCAAAACATCGACATCAGCCGCCTCTCGCAGCTCGTGAGATCATCGCGCTGTTGCCGGCCCAAAGTGGACATGGCTTGTTTGATGTGGCGATTGATGGAGGCGAGGTACGCGTTCACGGCTTGTTCTCGCGGGATGCATTCGACACCTCATGCCGACAGCTTGCGGCCTTGTTCATGAGCGCAGGAGCATTTGGTGCCACAGGCGATCTTTGCATGCTTGGTCAAGGCGTTTTCGTGGGCTACGGAATCTCGGTGGGCGAGGGCGACGCCACGTTGCTTGTGCTGTCCGACGATGAAGTCCAAAATGCAAGCATGGCGCCCGAGCTCGACACCATCAGCGGCTACTTCCAGCTATCTGAGATTCCACACGCTCCAGGCACGCTTTCGGCCGACGATTTGGCCAGCAAACATTTGCTCGATGTCTCGCGGCCAAGGAGCTTGGGCATCCCTCTTGTCGCAACAGCGTCGCCCGCGGGTGGCGGGACCAAGCGCGGCCCAAGCTTCGTCAACGAGTAAAGCACGCGCCCACTGGGTGCTCTGTGCACCTATGTGAGCAATGCCAGCAATTCCTCTGGAGCATCTACATGTA
>JAYWGD010000439.1:0-1659 GCA_043778435.1 Myxococcales bacterium
GTCGCGTCTCATCCCCGCCCGCCGCCGTAAAGGTCTCGGCATGAACGCCAACGCGCTCGATGGCGTCACTCGCTACAATTTTGCCGCCGACCACGCCAATGGACCCCATGATGCTTGTGGCATCCGTGAACACATAACTACCTGCAGAAGCCAAGTATTGCCCACCGCTGGCCGCCATTCCACCCACACTCACAACGAGCAGTTTCTTCTCACCCAATTTGCGCAACTCATGCCACATCAAGTCGCTCGCCAACGCGCTACCGCCCGGCGAGTCGATGCGCAAAATCACCACCTTCACGTCGTCGTCTTTAAGGAGTTCGCGCACCTGCTTGGTGAAGGTGCCCTCTGCAACATTGTTGCTGCCGCCATGCCCCATCACAATGGATCCGGCCGCCCGAAGCACCACCACGTTGGGCAGATGTTGACGTCCCATCAAGCCCTGCAAAAGGCCCGCACCACCCTCGGCGCCGTCGCCCTTGATGCTCTTTACGGAGTCGGTCGATGCCACTTTCTTAAGCTCGTCCAAAGTGTCGTCGGCGTAGCCCAGTGCATCGACAAGCCCTTTGCTGTGCGACTCTTTGGCGGCATAGGGCGCGTCCGGCCACGCCGACCCCAAAGCAGGCTTTGCCTTGAGCATCTCTAGCCATTCGTTCTGCAGCGACAACAACGTACCTTCCAGAGACTGGCGCGCTTCTGCGCTTGGGCTGTCGCGCGTAAACGGCTCCTCCGCTCCTTTAAATTTGCCGATCTGAAGCACATCAAGGGACAGGCCAAGCTTCTCGGTGAGCAGCTTGTGAAAGTAGATGTTTTGTACCGCTACGCCCACGGTCGAGACCTCACCCGACGGCGCAAGAACAAGGCGCGTGCAAACTTTGGCCGCAAGCGCCGCCGTCGCGTTGCCCAAACCATCCGCATGGCAGTACACCGGAAACGTGGAAACTGCACGTAACGGAGCAAGCACTGCCGCGAGCTCTTCGGCGTGCTCCATGTCCAGGCGATCGCCTAAACGAACCAACACGCCGCGCAAGTTCTTGTCTCGCGCATGCGTGCGGATTTCCAAGATGAGCCCAGCGAAGCCCGACCCTGTAGGAAAGCTCACCCCCATCACCCCGGCGGAGTCCACCTCACGCAAACCGGAGCGCAAATCCAACGTTGCAATGTAAGGCACGGCCTTGCTTGAAAAGCGCCCTTTGCACCCTACAAATCCGAGTGCCAACACGGCGACGCCCGCAAAGAGCAAAGCGAGGTTGCGGCGCTTGGAGGTCGTTGTCTTCATTGAGGCAAAACACTACGCGCGCTGGACGCACGAGGGAAACGAAACCGCGTCGGAAAATCCCGAGAGCGATCTATTGCGAGGGCAACGGTGTCACCCACGAGCTCATGGCCGGAAGCAAGGTCTTCTGCCAGTTGGGGTCCGACTTCCCGGAGTGGTCATCGGGCACTTCCAAAAACTGCAACGGGTGTCCGGCGCGCTGCAGCAAGCCCTTCTCCAGACGAGCTTGCGCGATAGGAAACACCGAGTCTTCGGTCCCCGCAACCCACGTCACCGGAAAGGCCCATGGTGGGCTTGCCGTCAGAGTCTCGAGCTTTGTGTTCGGGTACGCCTGCGCCAAGCCCGATTTTTCGAGAAGCAAACCTGCGAAAGACGCGCCCTCGGCA
>JAYWGD010000440.1:0-4590 GCA_043778435.1 Myxococcales bacterium
ACGACTCGCTACGCTGCTCGCGAGCGCAGATGTTCTGCTGCATGCCTGCCCATACGAGACTTTCGGCCTCGGCGTCGCGGAGGCATTGGCATCGGGCCTGTATGCGGTTTTGCCCAGCGAAGGTGGAGCCGCAGAATTTTGCGATGCCGATCGCGCCCGGGCATTCGTTGCCGGTGACAACGCGCAGGCCGCCGCTCTTCTGTGTTCGCAGCTCTTGCGAGATCACGACGGCAACCGCGGATTTTCGAGATCGGAGCAACATCATTTTGACGATTTGGCAGCACTTTATGCAGAGCTGCGAGCCCAACGCAAAGCCGTCTGAAAAGGGCATAGGACACGCACAGAGCTCATGCTAATCGTCTTGTCACCATGACTCGATTTGCCCTGAACGCCTGTCAAATGTCGCTCATTTCGTTGGTTGTGATTGCGTGTACTGCGCAGCCCTCAGACACCAGTGCCGCAGCGACTCCTACGCTCTACGGCGCGAAACCTTTGAGTAGTATCGTCAATCCAGCGGCAGAGGGGCACGGAACATTTCTCAACAAGATTGTCAGCGTTACCGGCACTGCCATCGTCGCCATAGACTCATTTGATGAGACAGAAAACGGCAAAGCGCGCGGCAGTATTTATGTTCAACAGGTTGGCTCCACAGGGCCCTATTCAGGCATCGCTCTTTTCTCACCAGCCTTCTCACCTGCAGACACGCGCCCTGCGCTAGGCGATGTTTTTGACTGGTCGGGCATTTACCGAGAATCCGATCGCATCGGCACCGGCATTTTCCGTGTTGTAGGTGGCGTTCAACCTTTGCTGATTCAACTAGAAAAGCCTACCGGCAAGCTCCGCTTCGACAGTCCAGGCGCGCCCCCTCCGCGTGACATCAATGCGTCGGACCTGATTCGCTATGAGACCGCCAGACCATGGTTGGGCATGCTCGTGCGCGTCAAAAATGTCACGATTGCTGCGGGCACTACGGGGGCCTCGGGGCGTCAGACACCCACATTTAATTCGTCCGGCGATAGCAGCCAAGCTGCAGCCATTTTGGCCAACGAGCTGATGCCGTTCGACCAGAATACGTTTCAAGCTGGCACGGAGTTTTCGTCTATCGTGGGCGTTGTGACATATGCCTTTGATGTGCACTTGGCCCCACGCTCGGTAGCCGACCTTCAGGTAGCTCCTTCCGCGCAAGCCGAGTAATGCTCAGCCTGCTTGCCGCGCGTCGCAGCGTGATACTGCTCGTCAATACTGGGCTGTCCTCGATTCGCTTGCAACATGCACAGATGCAGTATGCATCCTCCGATCCCAGGCGGCGACTGGAGCGAGCAAAGCGTACGGCGTTTTGGGCGCAAGGGCTGCTTGAAACCTTTGGCATTGCAGATGATGTGCGGGGCGAGTTTCCGAGATCTCCCTTTTTGCTCGTCGCAAATCATCGTTCGGCCATCGACATCGGCATGCTACTCGCGCACGCTCCGGTGTCACTGGTGGCGCGAGCAGACTTGGAGCAGTGGCCAGTATTTGGCTTTGCTGCCCGCAGCGTTGGCACGGTGTTTGTTGACCGCAGCGCCGCTGCGAGCGGCGCTGCCACACTTCGCTCCTTGGTCGATGCTCTACGAGCAGGTCAAAGCATGGCGATCTTTCCCGAGGGCTACACCTTCGAAGGCGATGAGGTACGTCCCTTTCAACCCGGCGTGGCATTGGCTGCGTTTATGGCAAAAGTGCCGGTGGTCCCCGTGGGCCTTGCCTATGAATCTGGAAGTCGCTCGGCCTACGTAGACATGAGTTTTGCCGAGCACGTTGCACGCGTCGCTTCATCCCCTGCATCGCGCGTGAGCATGTGCATCGGTGATCCGATGTTGCCCCCTTCGCGCGAGGAGCGTGCAACATACACGGAGCGCGTGAGGCTCAACGTTCAGCAGCTTGTGCATGAGGCGCGCGCGCGCGTCGACTCCCAGAGCAGCACGACCGGCCTTGTCTGAGAGTGCATCACAACGAAGCGCGGGCTTCGGCAGCGATAAGTGTATTCTCCAGCAAACAGGCGATCGTCAATGGACCCACGCCTCCAGGCACGGGCGTAAGGTATCCAGCTCGAACCGCTACCTCTTCGGCGCAGACGTCGCCCACAATGCGCGAGCCCGAGGCTACCGCAGCATCGTCAATGCGGTTGATGCCCACATCAATCACGGCAGCGCCTGGCTTGATCCAGTCTCCACGCACGAAGCCTGGCTTGCCCACCGCCACAACCACGATGTCAGCCTGCCGCACAAGGGTCGGCAAGTCGGCCGTGTGCCGATGGGTGATGACCACAGTCGCGTTGGCCTGCAACAACAACTGAGCGACAGGCTTGCCAACAATGTTGCTTCGTCCGATCACCAACGCCACTTTGCCAAAAGGGTCAACTCCCCAAGCGCTAAGCAAATGCATGCACGCCCGCGGCGTGCACGGAACAAGGCCTGGACGTGCAATCGCAAGCGCCCCCGCGTTCACCGGATGAAAGCCATCCACGTCTTTGGCAGGATCGACGGAGTTAAGCACCGCGCGTTCTCGAATATGAGAGGGCAAAGGCAACTGCACCAAAATGCCATCCACTGCGGGGTCGGCGTTGAGTTCTGAGATACGCAGCAACAACTCTTCTTGCGTGCATTCTGCAGGCAAGCGATGCAACACACTGCTGAGGCCAGCCTCTGTTGCGGCACGATGCTTGTTGCTTGTGTAGATGCGACTGGCGGGGTCGTCGCCCACGATGATGACATGCAATCCTGGTGCACGACCAAACCGCTCCAAGAACGCGGCCGCACGTGCCTTGACGACAAGACGCAAGGACTGAGCCAGTTGTTTTCCGTCTGCCAATTGCGCGCTCATGGCAGATCAATTACCGCGTTTGCAGACGCATTGACCAGCGCCGTTCGCCGCCGAATCACATAGGTAGTCATGGCAAACAAGAGCAGCCACACGCTTACCCACTGCGAGGTGGACAAGCCCAACCCCCCGCCGCGATCGTCGTTCCGCCAAATCTCAATGACGAAGCGCCCGACTGCATAAAGCCCCGCGAACTGAACGAAGGCATGCCCTGCAAATCGCTTGCGCGGAAACGCCACGAACAAGCACCAGGCCGCTACGGTCAGCGACATGAGCGACTCATAGATCTGTGTAGGATGCACATGCAAGCTCGGCATCGACGCCGCACTCAACAGCCCTTGTTTCGCCTGCATTCGGCTAGCGTCACTCCACCCTGGAAAGCGAAGCGCCCACGGAGCATCACTTATCGATCCAAAACAACAGCCTCCAAGTAGACAACCTAAACGGCCGAGCGCAAGGCCCAATGGGATTCCCACCGAGGACACATCTGCGGCTCCCCAAAAGCCCAATGTGGTCGGGCGAAGCTTGTAGATCGCACGTATCGTGGCGAGGATCAGTCCGCCGTAAAAAGTGAGCCCCCCTGCCGTAAAGTTCGCCCACCTCAAACAGTCGCGCTCCTTGGGGTGACAAGCATTTGCCGCCAGGTCCCAAACCCCATCCACACGCGTTGAGACGCACTCCGCTTTGGAAATCGACCACGCCACTTTTGAGGGATCGGTGCACAAATGCACGTAATCCATAAAGAACCCGTCCGCGAATACGTGCAACAGACGTGCTCCAACGATGCCCCAAATGAGCATCGAGATTCCTAGATCGACAAAGATGTCTGGGTCATGGCCTTCGGCGCGCGTCAGAAACGCACCCATCGCAGTGGCCAGCATAAAACCAAACAAAAGCAGCAGCAGGTAGGCTGGAGCGCCTACATCAAACAGTCGGAATAGTTCGGGCTTCATCGCACGTGCGGATTGGATTCGGCGCGCTTCGATCCCATCATATCGATGGCCATCAACACGAGCCCAGCGCCAATGGCCACGTCCGCAATATTGAAGGTAGGCCAGCGATCCGTGACCGCGAGTTTTGGCATCCCGCGCTGGAGCTTCTCATTCATCTTGAGCACCCAGTCGGCGCGGAACAACACAAAGTCGACCACCTCGCCGTAGCGAACACGATCGAACACATTGCCCAAGGCTCCCCCGAGCACCAACGGCAACCCCCAACGGAGTGCATGTTGGTCTGCGCGCAACTTGCTGTAGAGCGACGTAATAAAGCTGATAGCAATGGCGGAGACCCCAAGGAAAAAAGGGATTCGAACACTGTCGTGCCACTCGGCGCCAACCCCCCATGCAGCGCCCCGGTTGTGGGCCAACTCGAAGGAGAGATAGCGGTCGATGAGCACGATCTCACGCACCTCCTTGAGCGCAGACTCGGCCCAAGTTTTGGAGCCGATGTCGAGGACAAAGGTGATTGCAGCAATGGCCACAAGAAACAATCTGTTGGGGCCAGAGGGCACATTCTCTTCACGATGCATGTGCGACGCCGCGAAGGGTGGCGCCTCGATGCGAGCGTTCGCGGCTTGTGAGGCTTGAGCTGCAAGGGCAGCGGTCGAAGGTGTAGACACAGTGGCAGGAGGGTACATCGAAATCACCGCACGGATCGACTTGTCGTCGCCTGGGCGCAACGAATTTCATCAGCGAAAGAAGTTGCCGCGAAGCAGCCTTGGGTCCGGCGCCGCATCAC
>JAYWGD010000441.1:0-1655 GCA_043778435.1 Myxococcales bacterium
TCGGTCCTCCACTCGCCATGATTCGAAATGATCTCATTGCAGAGCTCGCGCGCCGAGCCGACATTCCACATGTGCGTGCGCACAAAATTGTAGAGGTCATACTTCTTGCGATCGAGGAGGCCGTGATCAAAGGGCAGCAGCTTCAGCTCCGTGGATTCGGCACGTTCTCCACCAGAGCGCGCGCGGCGGTCTCGCGTCAAAATCCTCGCACAGGCGTTCTCACCGAGGTGCCCGCAAAGCGCACCCCCGTCTTTCGCGCAGGCACCGAACTGCTCCAACGCGTCGACAACGAACGCGAGCAACGCCCGCTCGTTTCCCCCAGTGCACGCCCAACCAAAAGGACTTCCTAACGCTCATGTTTGCTCCCGTTGAAGAACAGCTCGAACTGCTAGGCCGCGGCGTTGTCGACTTGCACGTCAAGGCCGAGCTTGTGGCGCGGCTCGAGCAGTCGCGCGCATCGGGCAGGCCATTGCGCGTGAAGGCCGGGTTCGACCCCACCCGGCCCGACCTGCATCTGGGCCACGCCGTGCTCATGAACAAGATGCGGCAGTTTCAAGATCTGGGGCACACAGCGATTTTGCTGGTAGGTGAGTTTACAGCAATGGTCGGCGACCCAACGGGCAAGAACGACGCACGCCCAAGATTGAGCCTTGAAGAGGTGCACGCCTCTGCCAAAACGTACACCGATCAAGCATTTAAAATATTGGATGCAAATCGCACGGAAGTGCGTAGCAACAACGAGTGGCTGGGACAGATGAGCGCGACCGAACTGGTCGAGCTCATGGCCAAAAGCACCGTGTCACGAATGCTGGAGCGCAACGATTTCTCTGCTCGCTACGAGGCGAACAAGCCCATCTATCAGCATGAGTTCTTGTACCCTTTGCTACAGGGATACGACTCGGTAGCGCTCGACAACGATGTGGAACTGGGCGGCACCGATCAACTATTCAACTTGTTGGTCGGACGCGATCTGATGCCCAAATACGGCAAAGTGGCACAAATTGTCATGACGACGCCCCTGCTTGAAGGGACCGACGCAAGCTTTGAGAATGGACGCGTGACGGGTAAGAAGATGTCCAAGAGCGCGGACAACTACGTGGGGCTCGATGACGCGCCTGCGGTGATGTTTCGCAAGTTGATGCAAGTGGGAGATGATGTCGTGTTTCGGTACTTCGACTTGCTCTCGCGCAAAAGCACATCGGAGATTCAAGCATTGCGCGCCGAGCGTGCGGCGGGACGCAACCCGATGGAGATCAAAGCGCTCTTCGCACATGAGACGGTGACGAGACTCCATTCCGAAGAAGCCGCTGAGGCAGCCGCAGCCTTATTCCGTGCAGTTTACAGGAATGATGCGGTCCCCGATGACGTAGCGACAGTGGAAGTCGTTACCGAGACCGACACGCTCTGGCTCGCGAAAGCGCTGTCTGCCACGCGCCTTTGCGCCTCCACAGGCGAGGGCAAACGTCTGACCCAACAGGGCGGCGTTGAGGTGGACGGTGTTCGGGTTGCGGATGAGCAATTCCAATTGGCGAGGGGACAGACCTATCTGCTTCGAGTGGGATCGAAGAACCGGCGCTTCGTGAAGGTGAAGGTCGGGTAGTGCGATCGCCAGCAAGATCGCGCACACTATCCCGGATGCGTGAGCAAGCTTCACA
>JAYWGD010000442.1:0-1654 GCA_043778435.1 Myxococcales bacterium
GGCCGTAATGAGATGGAAATAAGCTGGGTCCAAGGGGATGGACGGTGTGCCCGCGCCCAACCCCACCGTGACCACCACTTGCAAACCGCTGTTGCTTGCAAGACGCGCTTGCTCCACCCGAATGCCCACACTCCCGGGAGTTAACGACAACGGCGGCGTGCTGCTGTCGGCGCCGCCGCCATCCGCCAAGGAGCCCGTAACGGGCGGCGTACTGCCGTCGGCCCCTGCAACAGTCATCGACGAAATGGGGGACGCCGAGCATGCCAACAGCACCGCTGCGGACGCAAAAGGGAGTGAGAACAACCGAACTGAAGAGTGAGTCATGCAAAGAGAGAGCGGTGCACCAGGCCCCAAGTCGCATTCTCGCCCATCTTTTTTTGGCGCTCCTCCTTGAAGCAAGCGAAACACCTGCTATCGCGGCCTTCATGCCCCTCTTTTTTCGCGCATCTCTTCCCGTCTTCCTGCTTCTTCAAGCGAGCCAAGTGGGATGCACGGCCCAAAACATGAGCGATGAGCGCGAAGCCCAAGAAGAGTCTGAGGCTTTGCGCGCCTCATCATCCGCCGAAGCCTCGGGCCTTGCCTGGGCGCGCGCGCACGACAATCACTGCTTGCGGCAGCATCTCACCGAAGCCCTCGAAGCCAACCTCGCGCGGCGTGATCGCTATGCGGCGCTGTCCGATGGGCGCACCCGAAAGCTCTCAAGCACCATGATTGGCATGGACCGCATCGGGCTTATGTTTGCCGACAAGCTCGATGCGGCAGGAGTCGAAGTGCGCGGACGCTCGGGCGTCAACATTGTCTGCGAGCTTGTCCCCTCGATGGCACGCGCCAAGGCCGTGCCGGAGAAGCGCAGCGCACGACTCAGCACACCGTACCGCTCGCTCCTGTTGCCCGAGATGCGTCGCACGTTGCGGGCACTGAGCGACGCGCATGACTGGAGCGGCCTCTCCGCCCAGGCCCGCGCGTACGCCGAAGCCCCGGGCGATCTCGCCTCACAACACTGCTTTACGCGTCAGGCCTTTCTCACCCTGGCGCGCCTAGGCGATGTGGTTCAAGAACACGACACGGCGGACGCCGATGCATTCGGCGAGAAGGCCGTTTCAGCCATGTTGCCGATGACGCGATTCAGCGCACTTGCCGACGGCATGGCCGCAGCAAGCCAAGCAAACGGAGTCCCGATTCTGTGCGCCGATATGCCAATTTTGCCAACGTTTTAGCGCGATCGTCCCGAGAACACGCAGGTACTTTCCGCATTGTCGCTCGGGCGCCGTGGCCAGAATGCCCCAGTTTTGTGGTAACAACCCGTCATGTCCTCCATACGACTAATGAATCAAACGTCCGATCCCACGCCCGTGGTCTCGCTCTTGGCGAAGGCATTCTTTGATGATCCGGAATTCGTGTGGATGTTTCCCGATGCCGCAGACCGCGAGCGTCGCCTGCGTGTTTTTATGTCGGTATTTTATACGCACCAATTTTCCCCTCATGGTCAGTGCTACGTGAACGAGTCGCTCACGGCGGCTACGTATTGGTTGCCGCCGGGCGCGCCATTTGTAGGGCCGCGCGAATTCGTCAAGATGTTCCCGCCGATCGCGCGCGAACTCGGAACACGCCTTCCAGCAGTGCTTCTGCAGCTGCACCATATGAGCAAGCTGCA
>JAYWGD010000443.1:0-4518 GCA_043778435.1 Myxococcales bacterium
AGCCCGGGCTCAACCTCTTGTTCAAACTCATGAACGAAGGCGGCACATGGCCGCCTGGCATAGAGATTCTGAGGTTCAATGGCGGGCTCTACAAGGGCGCCGTTGCGCCGAAGCTCAGCGACACAATGCGTGCGCTATGCATTAATCTACTTCGAGAGGCCGCGTCGGTAGACTGGACGCATGTAGACCCCAGCATCTTCGGCACTCTTCTTGAGAGAGCGCTGGAGAAATCAGAGCGGCACAAGTTGGGCGCGCACTTTACGCCGCGTGCGTATGTGGAGCGGTTGGTTGGGCCCACACTGAGCGAGCCATTGCGGGAAGATTGGAGCGCTGTGCGTACTTTGGTCAACGTGGCCCTCAACGAAGCTGCAAAGGCCAAGTCGGTACGCGCGCAGCAAAGTCATCGGGCAAAGGCGGTCGAGCTCGTTCGCACCTTTCACAGCATGCTCTGCAGTCTCCGAGTTTTGGACCCGGCTTGTGGCACAGGGAATTTTTTGTACGTCGCGCTGGAGGTCATTAAGCAGCTCGAAGCCGATGTGCTTCATTACCTGACGGATATTTTGGGTGAAGGCCAAGCCTCACTGGCACTGGCTGGACTACGCGTGCGGCCAGGTCAGTTCTTGGGGATCGACATCAACCCGCGAGCAAAACCGATTGCCGAGCTTGTGCTGTGGCTCGGCTACCTCAAGTGGCAGTTTCACGAGCGCAAAATGTGGAGCGGCATGGAGGTGCCGATCCTGAGTCACTCAGAGAATATCAAATGCTGCGATGCACTGATCACCTGGGATGGCGACCCGGTCGCACGTGTGGATGCAAGCGGCAACCCCGTCACGCGCTGGGACGGCAAGACCACGAAGACGCATCCTGTCACGGGCAAGCAAGTGCCCGACGACAAAGCGCGAATCCCGATTTGGGACTACACGAACGCGCGCCCGACGGTATGGCCAAAAGCGGACTTTATTGTGGGTAATCCGCCATTTTTGGGAAACTTGAAACAGCGTGAAGAGCTGGGGAACGAGTATACTGAGGCACTTCGACGCGTCTATCCCGCGATGAGGGACGGTTCAGATCTGGTTATGTATTGGGTGCAAATCGCATCTATCAACGTATCGTTGCAAAAGTGTCGACGAGCGGGGTTCATCACAACCAACAGCATTTCGCAAAGCCAAAACCGCAAAGTTCTCGAGCCGTTTTTAACGACTGTTTACCTTGCGTTTGCAGTGCCCGACCATCCATGGGTCGAAGACGTAAATGGGGCGGGGATACGAATTGCTATGGTCGTTGTCGCCGGAGGACAGGGCCACGGGGTGCTGTGCTCGACTGTCGCTGAACAGGCTGACGGCGATGGAGCAGTTGCTGTGCAAATGAGATCACTCGTGGGTGTGATAAGTTCGGATCTTTCGGTGGGGGTCAACTCTACCGTTGCCGTACCCCTTGTGGGAAACACGCATGCGTCGTTTATGGGTATCAAGCCTTACAACTCTGGCTTCGTTTTATCTGAGGGCGGCGCTCAGGAACGCATAGAACCTGGCGCAGTAAGAGCCTACCTCAATGGCAGGGACCTTATGCAGGGATCGCGCAGCGCGACGATCATCGACCTCTATGGCCTTACCGAGGACCAGACCCGCGAGCGTTTTCCCAACGCCTACGAACATTTATTGAACACGGTAAAGCCAGAGCGTGACACGGACCGAGATGCCGCAAGGAGGCGCAACTGGTGGCTTCATGAGCGCTCACGTCCTGAGATGCGTGCCGCGCTATTGGGACGGGAGCGCTACCTCGCCACGCCGGGCACTTCCAAACATCGCGTCTTCGTGTTCGTGCCTATTGATGTTCTTCCTGATCAGCAGATTCGTGTGATCGTGACTGACGATTCGCTGTACCTGGCGATACTTTCGTCGGCACTTCATAGAACATGGTGCTCCAGGGTCGCGAGTACACTTGTTGATTCCGAGCGTTGGAATACCCTGGAGTGTTTTGAGCCATTCCCATTCCCCGATCCGCCCGAGGCTCTGAAGCAACGCATCCGCAAACTCGGCGAGGACCTCGACGCGCATCGTAAGGAGCGGCAATCCATGCATCCTGCACTCACCATCACGGGCATGTACAATGTGCTGGAGGCGATCCGTGCGGGGCGTGCGCTCACGGACAAGGAGCGCGCGATCAACGAACAGGGAAGCGTAAGCACACTCAAACATCTCCATGATCAAATCGATGCCGCCGTGTTCGAGGCCTACGGCTGGCCGCAAAGCTTGAGCGACGAAGAGATTTTGCAGCGCTTGGTCGACTTGAACCACGAGCGCGCGGAAGAAGAGAAGCGCGGCCAAATTCGCTGGTTGCGACCCGAGTACCAGCGCCCACTTTGGGAGGCCCGCCAAGCCAAGCTTGCGTCGAAGAAGAAAGTGGGCGCGAAGAGGGCGGAGACGGAAGTGCTTGCGGATGGCGATGCGGTCGGGAGGTCCTTCGCTTCGCTCAGGATGACGGAGGGCGGTGAGGCCAGCGCCGGGCCGTCGATGGTGAGTGAGTCTGGCCCGGCGAAGCGATGTCGAAAGCCACGCGCTGACCACTCTGGTGCGAGTTTGGAGAGCGTGACGCCACCGGATACGACTGCAACGGTGGCGAAGCGTGTTTGGCCCAAAGGTCTCGAACGGGTTGTTGCGCTACGTGAGGTGATGGATGATGGGGTAGCGCGGACGGCCAAGCAGGTAGCTGCACTCTACACGGGAGTGTCCGTGGACGAAATGGCAAGCTTTCTCGCCGCACGCGCTCAGGCGGGAGAATTGCTCGAAGGAAGCATTGGCGGCAACACGATCTGGCAAAAGCCGATGCGGCCAAGTTTGCGCCCGAGTGGCCCGCCTGTGAGTGGGGTGGAGGGGTGAGCGATCTTGCTGAACGCGCAAAGGTACCGTGATCCTACTCACCCATGGAGGACCCGTTGGTGATGCCACTTTGGCTTTTGCGTAAGCAAGCTCGGCGCGTTTTGGGCTGAGTCCGTTGTTGTGTGAGTGCCTTCGTTTTGCGTTGCACCAGTCGATGTCGTTTGCGACACGTCGGTGCGCATCGCGGCGGGAGGCGAAGCTGGCGCCGAGCTCGCGTTTGAGTGTGGCGAAGAATCTTTCGGCGACGGCGTTGTCCCAGCAGTTTCCCTTTCTGCTCATGCTGAGCGTGGCGCCGTGCCGGCGCAGCACTTCGGCGTGGTCGTTGCATGCATACCACACGCCTCTGTCGTGATGCACGATGACGCCGGTGGGGTCACCGCGGAGTCGGAAGGCGTTGCCCAGGGCGTCGGTGCAGAGCGTCGATTTCATGGTGCCGGACAGAGCCCACCCCACGATGCGCCTCGAGTAGAGGTTGATGACCGTGGCCAGGTAGGCCCACTTTCTGCCGACTTGCAGGCCCATGTAGGTGATATCGCCCACCCAAACGGTGTTGGGCTCGAACATGCGAAAATCGCGTTTGAGCGCGTCGGGCGCGATGCGCTCGTCGTGGTTCGAATTCGTTGTCGCAGGCACCAATCTTGGCCGGCGCCTGGCCCGAAGTCCATCGCGCGCGAGCAAGCAAGCAAGCGAGCGACCGACGGTGCTGAGACTTGCCTCGTACCCAGCCTCGAGCAAGTCGTGGTGCACTCGCGGCACGCGCGACTGGCCGCTTCGGCTGCAGGCCGTTAAAGTTCGCCAATGGTTGTGAACACGCTATTAAATGCACTATACAAATGAAGCGCCGCTGGGAAGCCCTGGATCTCAGGGATTCATACAGGGCCATGCCAGCATTTGGCTTGCATATACACTTTCTTGAGTCCGAGTCTGTCGAGCAAGATGATGCCGTTGATTCCGCTATCGCCCGATCCGCCCACGCGCATCACATCGCTGCGACTCCTCCCGTAGCCCATGGCATGAAGCAGGTCCAAAACCAGATGCTCAAAGAATTCGGGGGGCGCGCGAGCGATGTTCTCGCAGGTCTCAACCGACGGCCTCACGTAGCTCGAAGACGATGGCGTCGATTCGCTCCTTAAGGCTTACCTTGGCCAAATTCATGTCCCGCAAGTACGTTTTACAGGTTGGTCATCGCGGCGCCGTCCGCGTGGCCAGCAAGGTGGCGAAGGAGAGGCTCAATGGAGTGATCGTACGTGGGAACGGCTTAGGGGAGCTGAGTATGCGACTGGGAAGCGTAAACGGCCACCCTCACACCATGGGCGACAATGAAAAGTGCTTGGTGCATCACCGCCCAGTGGACTGCCGCGTCAGAAATTTACCGCGTTTCGAATCACACGAGCCATTCGTTGATCGCTGCCTTGCAAAACTCGGGTTTTCCAAAAGTAGGCATACGGTCTGCCCCGATGCCCATCGCGCGTGCCAAAGTCAGAAAGAGCTCGCCATGGCTGTACTTCCCTGGTCCTGCTCCCGCGAAACTGTTGGACCCCCGAAAGTCGAAGTGTTTTCCCGTCTTTAGCTTACCCCCCATGTCACCCACTGCAAAGTACGGCACACCCCAGCTGCACCAGTCATCCGGCAAGCTTGG
>JAYWGD010000444.1:0-4557 GCA_043778435.1 Myxococcales bacterium
GGGCTTGGGTACGGCGCGCGTAGGTCATGCGGCAAACACTGAACGCGCGAGCAGTGCTTGTCAAGCCACCACGAAGGTCTCAGGTGCATAGGCAGGCGACAATGCACCTTGTGACACCTACCACTTCGCCGGGTGGGCCCTGTCTACTCGAACTGGCCCGCCATCTGCGCCGTGTCTTCAGGCCCCAAGTCTGTCGCCACTGCGTAGCCCACACCCGCCCGCTGCGTCACTGCCACCGAATAGCCACTCGCACGCCCCACGCGCACACGGGAATCTCCGACACGGCGATCTTCGAACGCTGCATCGTCCACACGAATCTTGGCCGGGTCGTAGATAAACACACTGACACGACCCGGCACACGCGTGGCCTCGGTCTCGCCACTGCCGAGCTCCGCGCGATCCACTTGGTACTGAAGCATGGCCGCACGGGACGCCATCACCGGCAACACTCGGCCGCCCATCAATCGCATACGAAGAACGCGAGGAATGGCATGCATCGAGGGCGCATGCACAGGGATCCCCACATATCGTTCGAGCTCGTGCACCCTCTCCGTATCCACCGGCAAGGGGCTTTGATGCTCTGCCATAAACTCGCCCAAGGTCTGCATCGCGGTCACGCGTTCAGACTCTGCACGACGCACATTCACAGCCAGCACCACGCTTGCTGCCACAGCCAGCACCCCCGCAAGCGCGAGCCCGGCGCCCCCAGCTGCCCCGAAACGGCGCCACGATGGCGTGCTCGGCGCCTCGAGGACACGCATCTCATTTGCCGACGCCAGCGCAGAAGCAGCCGCAGGGATCGGAGCTTGCACACGGCCGCGAGCCGTCGCCATCATGCGCTCGGCAAAGTCTGCAGGCACCTCTATTTCGGCACTCTTTTTCACCGCCACTTTGAGCGAGCGCAGAAAGAGCGCGGACTCGCAACACGATGCACACCCTTCCAAGTGCGCTTCGGTTTCTAGTGTTTGCACGGCGTCCAGGGCCCCATCCACATAAGGATCCAGACGAAAACGTTCTGCGCAACGATGCTCGTTCATCCTCGTGCCCTCCTTGCGCGGTAAGCATCAAAGTCAATGGCTTCTCCAGGAGACACACCAGGAAGAATGCCCAACTCGCGGGCTTGAGAAAAAAGTGCACTTTGCAACAACTTACGTGCACGATGCAATCGACTCATCACTGTGCCAAGTGGGCATCCCATCATTTCGGCGATCTCGTCATAACGAAAGTCTTCGATATCGCACAGCACCACGGCCAAACGAAAGTCGGCTGGCAACGCATCGAGCGCCTTGCCGACTTCTCCTCCTGCAATCGAAAGCAGTGCGTCGTAGTTTGGGTCTCGGAGGCCACGCAAGCTTGAGGCGCTGAGCCAAGCATCGGCGCTTGGCTCAGCGTCGGCCACATCCATCGCGCGCCCGACCACACCTTGATGACGCAACCTATTGATGTAGGTATTTGTGAGAATGCGCGTCAGCCATGCGCGCATGTTGGTGTCAGGCTGAAACTGCGCACGAGCCTCCAGGGCTTTGACGAGCGTGTCCTGCACCAAATCTTCGGCCGTGTCGGTTCGGCCAGTGAGCCTGCGCGCCACACCAAAAAGCCTTGCTGCGTGCGCGGACAACGCCGCGTCAAAGGGGTCGGGAGGTAATTTCATGGCTTCGTCTGTTAGATTAACAACGAAACCACGGTGCCTATTCCGCTTACTTGCGGGGGGGCACGCGTTTTTCGAGCTCGTCCACGCGCATTTGCAAACGACGCAGCTGCTCGTGCAGTTGTTGCCAAGGCAAAACACTGGGCAACACGGCTCTCACGCGCTCATCGATGCGATGCTGAAGCTCTTCGAGGGTGCCTTTGGCTTGCTCTACAATGCCTGGCTTGTGCACTGGAGCACTTTGCTCCCCGCGGGCATCTTCCTCGCCCTTGGCCGGGATAAACCGCCCGATGGGCCCCTCGCGTAGCTGCGTCAGCACGTTCTCGGCGCGATGATTTAAAATGGTCTTCAGCGTCTGCAGTGGAACGGCCTTATGATTGGCTTTTTGCTCCTCAAACACAATCTGTGCCAAAGTGACTTCGGTCAAATCGTCTTTGGTCGTGTTGTCAACAATTTGGACATCGTCCCCGCGACGAACAAGTTCACCAATCTGCAATAACGTGACGTACCTGCTGTCCCGCGTGTCATAGAGCTTGCGGTTGGAGTAGCGCTTGATGACGCGTTTGAGTCCAGTAGGCTTGTGTTCCACGTTCATGCTCCTTCAAGTCAGGACCTTAAGCATGACGCGGAGCAGCATGTCGCGTCAATCGCAATCCATTCATCTATTGCGAAAGCATCGACTCTACTTCGGCGGCAAGAGCGCTTTGGGATGTGACTCCGGTATGCACCGCGCGTACTTTGCCCGTCGCGTCGATGAGAACCAACGTGGGAATGCTGCCCACACGAAATGCACGGGAAAGCGCCCCGTCTTTGTCGAGCACCATCGGAACGTGCAGTTCATGTTTGAGCACGTGTTCACGAATCTCATCGGCGTCATCGCTGGCGTTCACCCCATAGGCCAAAAGGCCGCGACCTTTGTAGGCTGCGTAGACCTTGTCGACCGCGGGAGCCTGCAGTTTGCACGGACCACACCAC
Source organism: Myxococcales bacterium (assembly GCA_043778435.1). GTDB lineage: Bacteria > Myxococcota_A > Polyangia > Polyangiales > Polyangiaceae > JAAFHJ01. Next base: position 2,624 of record JAYWGD010000444.1, read on the forward strand.
GTCGCCCAAAAGTCGAGCAACATGGGCTTGTGGGTGTCTCGCAAATGAAACTCTGACGATGCCACCTGCGCATTGGCAACAATGGGCGCCACCATGTCATGTTCCGGAACCGTGTAATTGCGCGCCTTCATTGGTCCCGTGACCCTAGGCAACACGGTATACACAAGCGCGAAGATCCCAACGGCCAGCAAAACACCACTGTCCCACACTTTTGAGACCAAGCCTCGCAGCGTCATAGCTTGTAGCTCGCGGCAAACCCGCTGTGATCGCTCGCGCTCGCGGGAGAGCGCACAAAGGCCGCGGAGCCCTTCACATACCGTTGCCACATGGCTGGGGCCACCCACTGCATGTCGTACAAGCGCCGGGTTCCACCGAACGAGATGCTCCACTGCTCAGACGCCGGCAACTCGGTTGCCACATTGACGAGCAGTGGGTTGCCGCCCTTGAGCAAAGTGAGCGGTGGGCTTGTGGGCTGGTCGTTGAAGTCTCCAAGCACCACCAACGGCAACGCCGCATTGGCCGCAAGCAGGCGCTCTACGATGGCGCGTGTTCCATTGGCTTCTGCCAAACGCTTGGCCTCGTCATCCAAGCCCACCGTGTTAATTTGCGAGCGGTAATGCACCCCCAATGCGACGAACTCGCCGGAAGGCCCAGCAATATGAGCTTCAACCACATCTCGCGCATAGGAGTAATAGGTACTCGAGCCAGGCGGAAAAATGCGCTCGCTTTTGTGGCTTACGACGGTGACGGGGAACCGCGAGAGCACCGCGACATCGATACCGCGTGGGTCGTTGCCAGGCACCAACGCCCGATACTTGTAGAGCCCACCCAACTCAGCCCGTGCCTGAAGGTTGGCGAGTGTGGCGTCGTTTTCGATCTCCTGAAGCATCGCGACATCGCCTTTGAGCACGGCAAGTTCTGCGGCAACCGCTCGCAGTTTTTCCTGAAACGCTGCCGGCGTCGGCGTGCTCTCGGCCTCGGCTCCCGCAATCGTGCCGGGGCTGTCGATGACATCGTTAAACAAGTTTTCGCAATTGAGGTTGGCAATACGCACGACCTCCGCCGAGGTAGGCACCTTCGCATCGCTGAGGCCCGTAGGGGTTGCCGCATCCACGAGCCCGCCGCTGTCGGAACCTTGTGGCTCGGTCGAGGCATCGCTTGGCAAGAGCGAATCTCCAGACGCAGAGCTTGACGTGACCCGGCAGGCCAGGAGCAGCAACCCAACGGAAGTCGCCAAAGCATTGAAACCAAAGGCAGTGCGCATCAGGGTAGACGTAGCACGCACAGCCGCTGCCCGCACGTGCCGCGCCGCTTGATTTTTGGCCAACACTCCGGCGATGGTGCACGCCGATGAAGCACTTGTCCCTCACGCGTTTAGCCGCTGTCCCCTTCGTGTCATTTCTGGTCGCTTGCGGAGGCCAGACGGCGGCCCCCCAAACGACCGTGACGCCTTTGACCGACCCAAGTGGCGCAGGCGGCACGAGCCCCGCGGGGAAGAGCACGGCAAGTACCACACAAGCCCCGGCCCTGAAGGGCCTGAGCGCGGACGAAGAAGCGGCACTGGACCGCAACGTCTCTCCTTGCGACGACTTTTATGCATTTGCATGCGGAGGGTGGAACAAGGCGGCAAAGATTCCAGACGACGAAACCGGCTGGTCACGAGGTTTTTCACTGCTACGCGACCGCAATGAAGCCACGCTTCATGAGGTGCTCGAGCAAGCGCGAACACGCAAGGGCGACAAGCTCGGGGATTTCTATGCAGCATGCATGGATGAGGCGGGAATCGAAAAAGCTGGCGCCAAACCACTAAGCCTGTGGCTCACACAAATCCGCGCTGCCCGAACCCCCAAGGCACTCGGTGCTCTGATGACAAGGTTGCATGCCGCTGGCCTGATGTTTCCTCTCGACGTCAGCACGATGCAAGACTTCAAGGA
>JAYWGD010000445.1:0-4556 GCA_043778435.1 Myxococcales bacterium
GCTTAGCGCGCATTTGCTTGGCTTGGCTGCGCCGCAAGTTACCAGGGTCTCCTGGCCCTCGTCGATTTGGAGCTCTTGTGTTTCAGGCGAGCGCGTGGCGCATGCCCCCACGGCGATACACGTTGCGAGGAAAGGGCCAAAGGAGCGGAAGGAGTTCACGGCCTAGCTGGTAGCAGGCATTCAGCTTCGAGCAAGGAGCCTTTACCCGTTTCCGCGCGGGCGGCGCGAGCTCTCAGCCAACGTGCGTCGGTGACAAATGGCTCCGCCGTTTGCCGTAACAGAAATAAAGTACCAAGCCGACGGCGAGCCAAACCACGAAGCGTATCCACGTCAGTTTGGGAAGTTGCATCATAAGGTAGCCACAGCTAAGCACCGCAAGAATGGGCACCAGCGGCACCCAAGGCGCACGAAAAGCGCGCCGCAAGTTAGGTTGAGTGCGACGCATCACCACAATCCCTATGGCCACAAGTACGAAGGCAAAGAGCGTTCCGATGTTGGTTAGGTCGGTGATCTCACCGATGTTCGCCACCCCCGCAAAGAGCGCCACGACAAGGCCCGTCACCCAGGTGATCAAGTTGGGTGTACGATGCACGGGATGCAAGCGTCCGCACCACGCGGGCAACAAGCCATCGCGCGACATAGACATAAAGATGCGCGTCTGGCCCATTTGAAACACCACCAACACTGACGTGAGCGCCACCACCGCACCGACCGAAATGAAGGCCGCAACTTTGGGCATTCCCACCGCTTCAAACGCTGACGCCATCGGGTCGGCCGTACCTAGCTGCCCATAGGGAACCATGCCCGTGAGAACCAACGCGACGGCCACATAAATGACAGTGCAAACAGCCAAACTCCCAAGCATGGCAAGCGGCATATCTCGCTGCGGATTTTTGGTTTCTTCTGACGCCGTGGAGATGGCATCAAATCCAATGTACGCAAAAAAGATACGCGCTGCGGCCTGCGAGATCCCCGCTGCACCATGCGGAGCAAATGGCGTCCAGTTGCTCGGACTCAAATGAAATGCACCGATGAACACAACCACGGCCAAGAGCCCAAGCTTCAGCACCACCACCACAGAATTGAAGCCCACACTCTCTTTCACGCCGCGCGCCAAAAGCCACGTGATGAGCATCACGATCCCAAACGCAGGCAGATTAAAAATCATCGGGATGCCAAGCACAAGAGGTGCGGCCACACGCACGGAATCACTCGCGGAGCGAAAGTCTGTTCCCAACCACGCTGGCACATTCACGCCCATCGAACGCAGCAAGTTCTGAAAATACTCGGACCAAGAAATGGCCACCGCGACATTGCCCACGCCGTACTCGATAAGCAAATCCCAGCCGATGATCCACGCCACCAATTCGCCAAACGTGGCGTATGCGTAGGTATATGCTGAGCCTGCGATGGGGACCATGGCCGCGAACTCGGCATAACAAAGAGCCGCAAAACCACATGCAATGGCCGTAAGCACAAAGGACAGCGTGACCGCGGGCCCGGCGCCCAGGTGGTCGGCAGAGCCCGCAGCGGCATCTCCAACCGTAGCAAATATCCCAGATCCTACGATGGCGCCGATGCCAAGAGCCATCAACTGAAACGGTCCTAGCGAACGCCTGAGGCCCCCTGCATGCTCTGCATCAGGCAGCAGATCTGCCACTGCTTTCACACGCCAACGATTCGACATGAATGCAAACTACATGAAAGCGACACGCGCGCGAATCACAAAGCGATCAGACCTCGAATTCGCCTTTTTCGAGTAGCTCTGTCACGCGCCACAAGAAGGCGTTGGCGGCGACTCCATCCACAATGCGATGGTCGTAGCTGAGTGCGAGATACATGACAGGGTGAATGACCATGCTGTCCTCGCCATCGGCGTTGGTGATCACGACCACGCGCTTTTGGATCTCGCCCATACGCAAAATGCCCACGTTCGGCTGGTTGATCACCGCACCCCCAAAGAGGTTGCCCTTCAGCCCTGGATTTGTGATCGAGAAGGTGGCGCCAGCCAGGTCATCGATAGTGATTTTGCTGGTCTTGGCGCGTTTGGCCAAGTCGTCGATTCCCCGCACCAAACCACGCACACCGAGCTCATCCGCGCGGCGCACCACAGGCACGACCAAGCCTTCGGGTGAGTCAACGGCAATGCCCAAGTTGATATCCTTGTAGAGTACATAGGCATCGTCAAGCACGCGCGCATTGAGCGACGGAGTCTCGCGCAAGGCACGTGCCGCCGCTTGTGCAACGAAGGCGAGCATGGTGAGGCCAAGCCCCTCCTTCTTGTATCTGTCCTTGTTCGCCTCGCGCAGCTTGGACGTCGTGTGCAAGTCCACTTCCGCCACCGCCACGACGTGCGGCGAGGAGAACTTGGAATACGTCATGTGGTCAGCCGTGATGCGACGGCGACGCGTGAACGGAATGACCTGATCGCCCGGTGTCTCGCGGTACGGCGCAAGCTTGAACGAACCGAAGCCAACCCCAGGAATGGGCGGCACAAAGCCGCTCGTGTTGATCATGCTCGCCACTTGTGCGGCGCGTGCTTGAGGGATTGCAGGCGCAACAACAGGGGCCGCTGGTGCGACGGGCGCAGAAGGAGTCGCTGCCCGCTCGATGTCTGCCTTCACGATGCGGCCTCCGTCGCCGCTGCCATGCACACCGGCGAGGTCCACATTGTTTTCAAGAGCACTGCGGCGCGCACTTGGTGTGGCAAGATTGGTCGCGCTGGCAGCCGCCGCTGGCGCGACCGCAGCAGGTGCAGCTACGGCCGGCGTACTTTCGAATGCCCCCTCCTCAATCTCCAACAGCAATGCGTTCACTGGAAGCGTCTCGCCCTCTTTGGCGTGAATTTTTGCAACACGCCCCGCCACGGGGGCCGGGATGTCGCTGTCTGTCTTGTCGGTAGCAACGGTAAGCAGGACTTGGTCCTTCTTGACGATGTCGCCTTCCTTCACCGCGAGGGTGGTGACGGTACCTTCGGAAACGCTCTCGCCTAGCTGAGGAAGTGTGACGTTCGTGGCCATGATGGCCTACGGCTTACACCATTTTTCGGACCAAGCGCGCCAGGAAATAGCCGTCGGTACCATGAGACATGGGCAACAGACGCACCATGCCGTTGGGCGCATCCAAGCCTTGGCATTCAAATGGGTCCAGCTTCATATACGTGCATACCGCAAGAACGTGCGCGACGACCTCTTCGCTCTCCTGGCGCGTGACGCTACAGACCGCATAGACCAGCACCCCGCCCGGCTTGAGCAATGCGACCGCGCGCTCCAGAATTTGCTTTTGCAATGCAGCGATCTCGACAAGCCCCTCAGCCGTGCGTCGGGACAACACATCTGGACGACGACGCATTGTTCCAAGTCCCGTGCATGGTGCATCCACCAAGATGCGATCAAAGTCAGGCTGTAGACCTCCGGCACCCAAGGTCCAATCTACGGCCAGCGTTTCGGGCGGAGCAAATCCCATTCGCTCAAACTCTTGCGCCAAGCGCTCTAGCTTGTTGGGGTACGCGTCGACGCACATCAACCCATCGGTGCCGCCCATGGCGTCCGCGATGGCCAACGACTTGTTCCCACGACCCGCGCACGCATCCAAAACACGATGCCCACGTTTCGCTCCTACGGCTGCGGCGATCCATTGCGATCCCTCTTCGTGCACCACCCATGCCTTCCCTAACCCGGGCCAATGCGCGGGCTCGCCAGCCGCCCAAACACGCAGCGCTCCAGGCAGCACGCCCGGTTCTACGGTCGCCCCTTTTTGGCTGCACCCCACGCTGTCCGCGACGTCTGATACCGACGCTCCGTTGCGCACACGCAAGCATACCGGCGGCACAATGCATGCATTTTGCATGTACTCTGCAGCACCCTCTTGGCCTAGCGCCTCAACAAGTGCAGATTGCACCCATTGCGGAACGCCGGCCACAAAAGCTCGGGCAAGCTCCGACTCATTGGGCAGGTTCTGACTCGCTTTGCGAAGCACCGCATTCGTGAGCGACGCCATCCCATCGCCTCGTTTTTTGCGCACCAACCGCACGGCCTCATGCACTGCCGCAAAGGCTGGAATGCGCGACATGGCCCACAACTGATAAGCGCCAAGCTCTAGATGAGCCATCGTGTAGCGATCGAGTTTGGCGGGGTTCTTGAGAAACGCTGCCAAACGACCGCGCAGCCAAGGCCGAAGACGAATCACACCGTAGACCAGGGCGGTGGTGAGCCCGCGATCCGCTTCGCTGAGGTCTCCTTCACTCTGGAGCGCCTTGGAGAGTGCGGCGGCCGCAAAAGCATCGTCGGAATCAATGCGCCCAAGCACATCTGCAGCCACTTCCCGTGCGCCACGTTTCACTTTTTTTCGTTTGCTGCGGCGCCCGTAGCGCGTACGCGTACTCGCACTTCGCCAGGCAAAGAGCTAGGAATGCTCACATTGATGGCTTGCATCACCACCACGGCCGTTTCGCACACGCCCAACGCAACGGCGCCGGTATTGGCTGCTGTCAGCCCCGGGCACTGAGTCGCGCCCGCGATGGCGTCGGGGCTCGAGTAAAGACCACCACGCGCGAT
>JAYWGD010000446.1:0-1647 GCA_043778435.1 Myxococcales bacterium
AATCCCGCCGACCATCACCAGCGCCAAGGCGGGATCCCAACTCCCTGTGACGTTCAGGAAAGCGATCACATTCGCTGGCACCGTCATGCCTGCAATCGCAAGGCCCACCGCAAAAACCAAGCCCGAAACAAACGCCGACAGCAGCAACTTCATGGCATGCCTCCAGAGAGCAAACGCAGCACCAAGACGACCAGCATGCCTGCCGCGATGAACGTGCATGTTGCAACCATCGAGCGTGCCGACAGCCTGCTGTTGCCACAGATGCCATGCCCGCTGGTGCAGCCGTTACCAAGAGTGGTGCCTACACCGACCAACAGACCGGCCACGGCCGTGAGCCACAGCGGCGTCGCGGGCGGAGCAAAGGCCGCGGGCATGAGCCTTCCCATCACGACGCCGCCCACGAGCAGCCCCACAAGAAAGACCAAACGCCAACGTCGGTCCTCGGGCGCTGCTGCAAACACGCCGCCCACGATGCCGCTGATGCCCGCCACGCGACGATTGACGAGCCATAGAAGCGCTGATGCCGCCCCCACCATGGCGCCTCCGAGCAGTGGCATTGCAATCTGTGTCATGGGCTCACCTCTTCTCCAAAAGTGGACGCAAAAACTCCATGCCAAGCATGAAACATGCAAGAGCGACAATGAGCCACGCAAACCCACGGCGCAAGGTGTTTTGCGACGCATGAGGCGAGAGTGCGGCCCCCAAAAGTGAGCCCAACACCGCAGCCAACGTCGCTCCAAGCGCGAGGCAAAGGTTCACCCGCTCATGCGCCAAATGGATCGCTGCGCCCGCAAGAGACTGCATGGTGATCACCACCAACGACGTGCCTATGGCGCGGGGCAGCGGCAGGCCCCCAAACAACATCAGCGTAGGCACCACGAGGAAGCCTCCGCCCGCGCCCACCAAGCCCGAGACAATGCCTACGAGCACCCCCAGAGTGAGCGCGAGCGGCGCCTGCGTGACTCGCGCTGCGCCTTCGTAGCTCGCAGGTTTACCGCGCAACATCTTGTACGCGGTCACCAACATCAAGGCCGCGAAGGCCACAAGTATCGCCTTCGCGGGAAGCTGGCGCGACATGCGGCCCCCGAGCAGCGCGCCAGCCATTCCGGCCGCACCGAAGAGCAGGCCCGCGCGCCACATGACCCGCCCTGCGCGCGTATGAGGCACAACGGCCACAGCACTGGTGGTGCCCACCACCATGAGCGACAAGGTCACGGCCTCGGCCGCCGGCACGTGCAGCACATAGACAAGAATGGGCAGCATGAGGATCGAGCCGCCTCCGCCCAAAAGCCCCAGCGTGACGCCGACGAGTGCAGCGAGAACCGCAGCGATCAGCACGCGGCCTCTGCGTTCCTAGAGATGAGGTGTGCACGTACAATGAATGGCATGGGCGGGTAGAGCCTCGCCAATACGCAATGGATTCATGAAAACGAAGTTTCGTACGCCTGAATCCTTTTTCCAGGCTTTGGCTCAGAGGTTCTATCTACACGAGCGCACCTGCATTCAGCGGCGCAGGAGCAAGCCATTCAACATCGCCAAGGAGCACACTCATGATCTTTCGCCAGCTCTTCGACGCCGAGTCCAGCACCTACACGTACCTGCTCGCAGCGCGGGCCGGCGGCCAAGCGCTGCTGATCGACCCGGTGC
>JAYWGD010000447.1:0-4553 GCA_043778435.1 Myxococcales bacterium
AGTCGTACGATGGCCGGTCGATGCCTTCCCCCTTGCGAAGCTTTTTGAGATGAGTCGCGAGCAAGTCCAATTCGAGTGCATCAGGATGATCGTAATTGACCAGTGCGCGCTCGTCGTCACTGAGATGCGCCTGAGGCTTGTAGTAGTGATCTTGCTCCAACAAGACCCCAGTGCCCACCGGAAGCGCATCCAAAATAGCCTTGGAGATGGTGGATTTCCCAGAGCCCGAACCGCCTGCGATGCCGATCACGTAGGGCTTTTTCATCGGCACGAGCCTTAACAAATTCACGCGCTGGCGTGGAACTTCCTGCGCACCTGTTGGCCGTCTCTTCGGCGAATTGTGGCGCTGGGTCCCCTTCATCCGGTACGCTGAAGGCTCGTTCCCCTGAAGGAGGTACGCCGCTGTGATCCTTTGCCCCAAATGCTCCAAAGAAAACCAGGACCACTACAAGTTCTGCCTGGGTTGTGGCACCTCGCTTGCGCGTGAAGCCGTCCCCAAGTCCAACGGATTTACACCTGGGATGGGTGTTGAGGCGCAAGCTGTGGTGCGCACGCCCGAGTGTCCGCAATGTGGCCACATGAATCTTGCTGAGAACGTGTTCTGCGGTTCCTGCGGGTTCAGATTGGGGGCGAGCGCCCTTCCTGCAAGTGCTGCGAGCGGCGTTGCCTCGGAGCGGCCCGTTGCGGCCGCGGCCCCTCCAGCCTCGACTGCACGCGTGGTGGTGGCCCATCTGCAAGCACTGCGCCCCGATGGCTCCGAAGCCGGGTCCTTCCCTCTTTACGCGGGCAGCAACAAGATTGGCCGCGAAGCCGGCGGCGTATTTGCGGGCGACAGCTACCTGTCGCCCGAACATGCGCTCTTCGACGCGACAGCCGGAACGGGGCGCATCACAGTGCGCGATACGGGATCGCTCAATGGCATTTACCGTAAACTAAAACGCGATATGCCGGTCGAGATTCGGCCCGGAGAGATCTTTCGTATGGGCCAAGAAGTGCTCCGGTTTGAGAGCATTGCGGCGCCCGCTCCGCCTCACGACGGGGTCGACCGCTTGGGAGCGCCGTCCAAGGGATACATCGGGCGCATCGCGCTTGTGATTGGACGCGACAGCACGGGCAATGCCTTCCCGGTACCCGAATCCGGGCTGCATCTTGGGCGTGAGCGAGGCGAGGTCGTATTTCCCGAAGATGGTTATGTTTCCGGTTTGCATTGTCACCTCACGCACGAGGCCGGACGTACGTTTTTGACCGACCTTGGCAGCTCCAACGGAACTTTCGTTCGTCTGCATGGCGAGGCCCAAATCGACCCAGGCGATGTGCTACTCATGGGTCAGCAATTGTTTCGCTTGGGTCCCTCGGTTTCGTGAAGCACGTACGCGTCGTGGCTGCGGTGGTGGAGCGCGAGGGGCATTATCTTATCACCCAGCGGCGCGCAGAGGCAGCACTCCCGCTCACTTGGGAATTCCCTGGTGGACGCGTTGAAGAAGGCGAGTCCGACAGCGATGCGCTCGTACGCGAGTTTCGGCATCGCGTGGGCGTAGAGATCATCCCCGGCGATCGCATCAGCGAAGTGGAACATGTGTACCCAAGCTATACGATTCGATTGGTGCTCTACAGCTGTCGCATCTCTATGGGTGAGCCCTCGGCAAAAGCGGTGGCATCTGCCAAATGGGTGAGTAGTACAGATTTTGCGAATTACACGTTTACCCCTGCGGACGAAGCCTCGATCGCTTCCATGCTGGGCATGGAGGACAAGCTGTCATGAGCACTCAAACCCGATGGATTTGGCCGTCTCTCCCCATTTTAGGCAGCGTTTTTTCAGTCTCTTGCGGAACGCCGGCTGCACCCGTAACGCCCGGTGTCACGCCCGAGGCAACCCCACTTCGTTCACCGGATGCAGGACTGTCGCTCAGCGGCTCTGCGGTTCCAACGCCCAAAGCACCGGTGCCTGCGGGCCCACCCTTTGCACGTGACGCCGAGGGATTTCGTGCAGCTATCCGTTCACGAACCGCGGGGGTGGCTGCGTGTTACACAGAGTACAGCGCGGGCCGACCCAACGTTGAAGGCAGTGTCTCGATGCACTTGGTCGTCGATCCCAAAGGCGCTGTCGCAGTCGCAGAGTCGGGAAAACCCGTACTCGAGACAACGGCTCCCGCAGCCGCCAACGCAGCGCCTTCACGCCCTCCGATCGAGGATGCCGTGCTCAGCGCATGCATCGCCAAAGAGCTAAAGTCGCTGCAGTTTGTGGCCGATAGCAAGGGCAAGGAAACGCGTGTAGACTACCCGCTTCAGCTGGGTCCCAAACGCATCGCTGAAGGCCGGATTTGAGTCTCGCGACTCTCGGCTGATTGCAGATTGCGGCGTGCAAGAGAGCGTAGGCGCTGGGCGAACTGAGCCAGAGCGGACCGCTACCGAAGTTCTGATGTTGCCGCACCGTTGGCGTTCCCTGAACGAGTTGGAAAATGAGCTCCAATCGATGCTCGGTTTCGGGTCTGACGGCAAAGAGACCGAGCGTCGCTTTGAGCTCCTTGAGCGCCCGCCTTTTCTCTCGGGTGACCCGCAGGATGCGAGCATGCGTTCGTAACGCGTCACGAGGTGTCGTATCCTCGCGTTTGCCTTTCACTTTCTCGTACTTTCCCTTTGAGCTTTGTGGAGATGCAAAACGAAGTTCTGCCTCTCACTCGCGGGCTCGTATCGATTTCATTCATGATGGCGACACGCTTGCCGTCTTGATCATAGTCAAGGAGCTGCTGAATGTAGCAGCAGTTTTTCTGCTCGACGTGGGTGTTGTCGTTCCTCAAACGGCGCATTGACCGCGCAAACTTTGGACGCAGCGGATGATCGGTGATGGGCTTGTCGAAGCCTTAAACAGCGCGCGCAAGCGCGTGCCAGACGGCCGGTCCGCCGCAAGCCAGGCGAACTTGATAGGCCCCGTCACAAAAGCCTCGGCATAGCCAGCTGCAAGCCCTTTGCGCCGCGGCGGCGCAGCTCCGTGGATGTCGGTTTCTCGGACCTCTGCGCCGCTCTTAGGCGACGCTTCGCCCGGTTTCCATGGACATCGCACACCCCAACCGTACTCGTTGAGAGTGCGCGACTTCGCAATACAGCTCGCAGCCGCACACCAAAACTCGCCATTTTTGCTGGAGATATGTTGCGTGTTTGCTCTCCGTGGGGTCGCCGAGGCGAATGTCCCCGGTGATTTTTGAGTTTCAACTCGTCGTTCACCGAGGACTTGCACCATACTGATTCATGCCGGACACTTTCGGGTGGGGGAGGTCGCATGATTCGTCGCGTACACAACAGCAACCATCACATCGCGAACCAAAGGTGCCAACGGATCGCAGCACTGTGCGTGGTAAGCGCCATTGCGGCATGCACCGGGAACATCGGGGGCGATGTCACGCAAGGCTCTCGGGTTCCCAACCCACTTGCCGAGGCGCAGCAGGCGTGGTCGCTTCCGTTACGCGGGCTCACGCCTTACGAGTTGCGCAACACGCTATTCGACCTGTTCGGCGATGACGGTAGAGAGGTTGCCACGATGCAGCCACTGGTCATCGCGACGGGGGTAGAGACCACAGGGGAGGACACGATTGCCTGGGGAGGAAGCCGTGCGGACCAGCTTGAAGTTGCATTGTATGGCGTCGCCACGAGGCTCGTGTCGCCAGGCGGGAGCCTTGCAGCGTGCGCCCAGGGCTCGGGGAGCGAATGCGTCAAGGCCCTATTCGACCGGACGGCACCGCTGCTGTATCGTCGCGCGGTGACCCCCGACGAGATGGCGGCGCTGGTTTCAATAGTGACAACCAATGAAGCGACGTTGGGGCGCAAAGAGGCTCTGGCTCGGGCGCTTGAAGCCGCCGTGATGAGCGCTGACACGCTGTATCTTACAAGTATTGGAGGGTCGGGCGCTGCGGCCGCGGAGCTCACGCCATTGGAGCTTGCGGGCCGCCTGTCGTACACGCTTTGGTCATCTGCGCCGGACAAAGCCCTTCTGAACAGCGCGCTGTCGGGTGAGTTGGTGAAGCCCGCGATACTTGAAGCGCAAGCGAAACGTATGCTTGCAGACCCTCGCGGGCGACGTGGTTTGCAGCGCTTTGTACTTGGATGGGCAGGAATCCTTAACTTGCGTAGCCGCACCAAGGGGGTTCCTGAGTGGACAGGCGAGCTTGCAAGCGACGGAGTTGCCGAAACCGAGCGTTACCTCCAGGCATGGCTTGAGAGGCCCGCCGCAGACATTGGTTCGCTGTTTCTTAACCCGACCAGCTATGTGACGCCGGCGCTCGCACAGCATTACGGTGTCGTTCACCCCGGTGGCCCCGGGCTGCAACCCATCATCTTCCCAGCGTCGGCTCGCCGCGCGGGTTTGCTGAGCCAAATGAGTTTTTTGGCAGCCTCCACCGCGGCCGCTTCGTCTTCCCCCACACTTCGTGGGCGATGGGTCATGGAACGTGCACTCTGCAGAGACCAGCCTCCACCTCCGCCCGACACCGTCTCCAACGGTCCGAAGCGAATTGTTGGCTCCCAAACGCGTGAGTATCACGAACTGCTGGAAAACAACA
>JAYWGD010000448.1:0-1641 GCA_043778435.1 Myxococcales bacterium
TGTCTAACCGACCAGCGAATTTGATCGCACGCAGGATGCGCACAGGGTCTTCTTGAAAGCGCACATCGGGGTCGCCAATGGTGCGCAACGTGCGCTGCACCACGTGATCCATGCCGCCGGTCCAGTCGAGCACCTGCTTGCGCTCGAGGTCATAGAACAAGGCGTTCAAGGTGAAGTCACGACGGAGCGCATCTTCGTCGGCCTCGCCAAAGGCATTGTCGTTGCGGATCAGCAACTCCTCGCCCTCGAAAGGCTCGGGCTCACCGCGCTCGCTTTGCGCATCGAGGTCGCGTGGCAACGTGGTCTCGGTCTGCGGGTTGCGTCGAAACGTCGCGACCTCGATCACCTTTTGACCAAAGACCACGTGTGCGAGACGAAAACGTCGACCAATGATCCGGCAGTTGCGAAACAAGCCGCGCACATCCTCGGGACGCGCGCTGGTCGCCACGTCGAAGTCTTTGGGCGTACTGCCCAACAGCAAATCACGCACGCATCCACCTACCAAATAGGCCTCAAAGCCGGCTGCCACAAGACGCAGCACCACGGAGGCTGCATCGGCATCGATGCGCGATGGATCGAGCTCTACATCGTGCCGAACAAGCCCAGTGCCTGCATGGCGATCCGCATCGTCTCCTAGAGTCTCACGTGCCGCACGTGCGGGGCCTTTGGAGCGCTGCGGACGCTCTTCCACCGCTGGAGAATCCCCTTCTACGCGAAACGAAGGCAACTCGGGCAGCTCGTGGCTTCGCTGAGGCGGTGCAGTATGGTTGTGCTCGTCGTGGAGGGAATCGCTCATCGTGTACTTCAGTTCGTACCGCTATCACACTCGTCCAGGCCACGGGGGACGCGTTGCATGTCACTCTTTTGGGGCGGCTTTGGCCCCAATCCCGAGCTCGGCAAGACGCCGATAAAAAGTTCGACGAGGAATGCCAAGTGCAGTCGCTGCACGCAGGCGATTCCCTCCCGCAGACTCAAGCGCACGAAGATACGTTTGCTTGTCATCGGACGCGGTTGCGCGAACAAGGCCAACATCGGCCCGCGCAGGTATCGCATGGGCACCCCGCGCGTGGGGGTCACTCGCCGACTGCATTGACCCCAAATCCGAGGCGTGCAACGTGTCCCCATCGACGAACAAGACGGCCGAGGTAAGCACGTGCTCAAGTTGACGAACATTGCCCGGCCACGCCGCCGCCATCAGCACTTCGCGGGCGCTGCGACTCAGGGTCTTTCGCGTGCTTTTGTGCGCCACGGCCGCGCGACGCAAAAACGAATCCGCAAGTAGGCTAATATCTTCGCGTCGCTCACGCAGTGAGGGCACCTGCAGCGTCACCACCTCCAAGCGATAGTAAAGATCTTCCCGGAACGTGCCGGCCTTCACCATCTCGGCAAGATCGCGGTGTGTGGCCGCAAGAATCCGCGCCCGCACCGGAATCTCGTCGGTGGTACCCAAAGGGCGCACCAGCCGCTCCTGCAACACGCGAAGCATCGCCGCCTGCATCGCGAGGGGCATCTCGCCCACTTCGTCCAAAAAGAAGGTGCCGTCTCGCGCCGCCAGCAGCAGCCCCTCGTGGTCTCGTGTGGCGCCGGTAAACGCGCCCTTGCGATAGCCAAACAACTCGCCTTCGAGCACCGACGCGGGCA
>JAYWGD010000449.1:0-4538 GCA_043778435.1 Myxococcales bacterium
GGATTCAGGGGAGGGCCTCGTTGCCGCAACGTCGTTCTCGGCAGTGCCGGCCGATGGAGAACAAGAAAACATCCAAGCGGCAACGAGGGCCAGCTGTGAAGTTGCACGAAGCGGATGTGACATTTGTAGCGTTGGATTGCAGGGTAGAGACGACACGACGTTCGATGTCGCACTGCAAGTGACAAATCTGCCTCTAGCAAGCGCGATTACGGACAAATGCCACCGCGCCTCCACGTGGATGCCGCGTATGCGTGTTCGGCTTTGCTACGCGAATGGAACGGGTGTAATGCACGGCTCCCCATGCATCAGAAGATCACCCCTCCGAGTTTTCCTAAAGCTGTAGGTTACACCGATGGCGTGCTTTGCGCGCCCGGCCGCACCTTGCACGTGTCAGGGCAAATCGGGTGGGACCAAAGCCAACGAATGGTGAGCTCGGACTTGAGTTTTCAATTCTTACAGGCATTGGACAACGTGGTGTCGGTCGTGCGCGCTGCAGGCGGCGGCAGTGACCACATCGTCAAGTTGGTGGCTTTCGTGACAGACATGGACGACTACCGCGCAGCCCGCAAATCCATTGGCGAGGGCTGGCGTGAACGATTCGGAAAACATTACCCCGCAATGAGCCTCGTGCGCGTGAGCGGCCTCATCGAGCCCGGCGCCAAAGTCGAGATCGAAGGCGTCGCCGTCATTCCCGTCTGACGACTCACTGCACTCTGCACCTTTCACCCTCCGCAACACACAACCGCTGAGCCTCGCGGCTCGGCCTTCGCCACGGCCACTGCCATGAACACTACCGACACCACGCACGAAGAAACAAACCAAGCCGCCGACGCGCACGTTGCTGCTGCTGAGCCCGTGCACGCTCACGCCTCTGCAACCGACGTTCACGTTGCCTCCTCCCACGACAGCGCGCACGACAACAGCGCGCACGACGATGGCGATGACGGAGAGCATGACGGCGACGGCGAAGAAGGCGGCGAAGAAGTGTCGGCCGACGGCGCTGTTCAGCTCAATGAAGATGGCACGCCCAAAGCCAAAAAGAAGCGCCGCCGCAAGAAGAAGAAGCCAGGCGCGGCCATGCTCAATGCCGACGGCACGCCCATGGAAGGCACGCACCACGAGGGCGGCCACCAAGGTCAACAGCGCCGAGGACCACGGCCTCCGGTCGACCGCGAGCGCATCCCGTTCAATGTGGGCGACATCGTGTTCGGCAAAGTGCTCGAAGCCAAAGACCACTGCTTGCTCATCGATTTGTCGGGCAAAGCCATCGGTATTTTCGATCTCAAAGAGCTCCTGATCCCCGAAGAGGAGATCAAGGAAATCGAAGAAGCCCACGCCGCCGATGAAGCCGAAGAGGCCGCTCATGTGGCCGCCGTTGCTTCCGCTTCTCCCGAAGGCGCTGCCGTGGAAAGTGCGGCAGCCGTCGAGGGCGAAAGCGTCGAGCAGACCGAAGAGCGCGCGCGTCGTTTGGTCGTCGCAAGCGAAGTGGCCGAAGAGCTACAGGCCGAGGCGCAAGCCCGCGCCGAGAACCCACCTGCGCCCATTGCCGAAGAGCCCGTGCTCCCTCGCGTTGCGCTTGAGCCCGGTGCACAGTTCGTGGGCGTCGTGCACAACGACGGAGGCCGCGGCGGCCTCGTGGTACTCACCCACCATCCAAAGCGCGCCTCCAAAGCCAAGCCG
Source organism: Myxococcales bacterium (assembly GCA_043778435.1). Taxonomy (GTDB): domain Bacteria; phylum Myxococcota_A; class Polyangia; order Polyangiales; family Polyangiaceae; genus JAAFHJ01. Next base: position 1,681 of record JAYWGD010000449.1, read on the forward strand.
CTCGTGTCGCAAGCCATGAAGGACGGCACCGAGGTCATGGGCTTGGTCACAGGCACCATCAAGGGCGGCGTCGAAGTCGACGTCGACGGCCTTCGCGCCTTCGCACCTGCGTCGCACATGGACGCACGCATGGGCGCCGATTTGCGTCGCTATGTGGGCGAGTTGCTCGCGTTCAAAGTCACGCAATACGGCAAGCGCGGCCGCGACGTCGTGCTCTCGCGCCGCGAACGTGTCGAGGCTGCGGCCGGCGCACTGCGCGAAGAAGCACTTAAGAACATCAACGTCGGCGATGTCATCGAGGGCACGGTTCGCACCGTGGTCACCTTCGGCGCCTTCATCGACTTGGGCGGCGTCGAAGGCTTGGTCCCACTCAGCGAGATGAGCCACAACCGCGGCGATCGCCCCAGCGACATCTTCAAGGTGGGCCAGAAGATCAGCGTAAAATTGCTGCAGATCGACGAAAAAGGCAAGCTCTGGCTTTCCAGCCGCGCCTGCATGGAAGACCCTTGGGGCGCCGTGTCCGCGCAGTACCCTGTGGGCACCAAGCTCATGGCCAAAGTCGTGCGCACGCAGCCCTTCGGCGTCTTCATGGAACTCGCGCCAGGTATCGATGGCCTCATTCACGCGCCCGACTTGTCGATCAACAACTTCGAGCACCCCGACGAAATCGTCAAAATGGGGCAGGAGATCGAAGTGGTCGTGGCCTCGCTCGACGCGAATCACCATCGCATCGGCTTGCACCCCACATTGCAGGGCGACGCCGCAGCCGAGGAGCCTCAGCGCATCCAAAAAGACAAGGTCGTCAAGATAAAGGTCATCGCGGCCGAGCCAACCGGGCTCAAGGTTCGCGTCATGGGCGTCACCGGCCGCTACGCCCGCGGCTTCGTGCCACCAGGCGGCACCGGCACACCACGCGGCACCGATCTCAAAAAGCAATTCCCGACGGGCTCCGTGCTCGACGCAAAGGTGCTCGATGTCGATGCGCGCTTCGGCGAGGTCAAGCTCTCGGTCAGAGCCGTGGGCGAAGACACCGAGCGCAACGCGTTTCAGGCGTATCGCCAGCAGGTCAAGCGCGAAGCCAAGTTTGGCACCTTTGGCGACTTGCTGCAGAAGACGCTCAAGCCACAGCCCTGATCACACACCCGGCAGTGTTTTCGCTGTCAGTTTTGCCAAACCATCACGCGCGCACGCTCCGGCTTGCACGCGTGATGGTTTTTTGTGTGTGCATTGCATCCTTTGCAGTGCGCATGTGGTTGTGGCAAAGCGGCCCCGACACGGACAGCGACGCCTATGGTCATATGGCCGCAGGAGCCGCGTGGCTGCAGCGCCCGCTGGACACGCGTGTGCACTGGGTGTGGCTCCCTTTGTGGCACCTGGTATGCGCGGCCGCCATCAAGCTCGGTGGCGGCCATCAATCGCTGCGCGTCGCCAACGCCGCGCTCTCTTCCTTGCTTCCCGCAATGCTGGCAGCGCTCATGTTGCGCGCGCGGCGGCCGCCAATGCTGGCCGCATTTGCGGCTCTGTTGTCTGTGTCGGGCGCATTTTTGCTCGACCACGGACAAAGCGCGGAGCCGGAGCCCTTGTTTGCAGCCCTACTTTTGGGCGCCGCGCTTGCGTGGCAAAGTGGCCGGATAGGGGTGGTCTCAGTCTGCTACGCGGCGGCCTGCATGCTTCGCTACGAAGCGTGGGCGCTCTTGCCCGCAGTGTGTGCAGTCTGCACGCGTGACCGCAAGCCGTGGGGCCACATGGCTTGGCTGCTGCCGGCGATGGCGATCGCGGCGTGGTGTGCCCTGCGCGCTCACGACGACGGAGCCTGGTTCATCTTCGTGCGGGCCAACCGCGACTTTGTGCAATCGGCTCATGCGCACGGGGTGGGCTTGGTGGAGCCGTTCTGGCGCGCCATGCAATTGTATACCACACGCATCCCATTCTTGGAGTGGGGCCCGATCTTTGTCGTGGCTCCCATTGGCATAGATGCACTCCGCAAACATTCTCCGCGTGCCTTTCTGTGGCCCGCTGTCGCGCTTCTGGTATTCATCACTTACGGATGGGTGCGGGGCCAGCACCTGGGTTTGCCGCGGCATATGTTTGCGCTGGCACCCGCTTTTGCTTGGCTGATGGCCGAGGGCGCTGCACGCATCTGGAGCCACAAGCTCGGTGCAGTGCTGGTGGCGGGCGCGATGACACTCTGGCTGAGTTGGCATGTGCCGCTCGCACTTGCTCAGGTGCGCCTGGAGCATGTGCACTATGCACAATGAGGGTTCGCTCAGCCGTACAAGATATTTGCGGCTTCTATTGTGAGCGCTTCGAGCGTCATGCTTGCATTGCGCACATGTTCAGGATCAGCCCCCTCATCGAGCAGCGCACGGGTATCTGTGCATTGTGCACGGAGTCGCTCAAGTAACTCATCGGGCACCAAATCTCGGTAGCTCTCGAGTGCTGCCGTAGTGCTGTAAAGCAAGGTCTCGGCGGTGTTGCGCAGTTCGGCGGCAAGCTTGCGAGCCTCGTCGAGGCTTGCATTGGTCGCACTCTCGGCGACCAATCGTTCGATCTCTTCGGCCGACAATCCACTGGTTGGCGTCACGCGAATTTGCTGGGCTCGACCCGTGGCCAGGTCCTTGGCATCTACACTTACAACGCCATTGGCGTCGATGCGAAAAGTCACGCGAATCTGAGGCACACCACGAGGTGCCGGGGCGATCCCTGCGAGTTCGAAACGGCCGAGACTACGGTTGTCTGCCGCCATCGGGCGCTCGCCCTGCAGCACGTGAATAGGCACATAGTTTTGATTGTCCAGGCTGGTGGTGAACTCTTCGCTCTTCTCGGTCGGCACGGTGGTGTTGCGCGTGATGATGGGA
>JAYWGD010000450.1:0-1637 GCA_043778435.1 Myxococcales bacterium
CAAGACACCGGGCCTCTATCTGATACACGCGCTGAGCATCGCGTTGTTTGGCGAAGGCCTACACGCCATCCGCATTGCAGAGATCTTCGCACTGCTGGGCTTGGGTTTTGTGAGCGCAAAGCTGATGGAGTCGCCAGAGAACAAGCGGCCACCTGGGCTCTTTGGGGCAGCGTGCGTGATTGCCTCCGTTTTGTACTTTGGATTTTTTAACTACTGGGACACGGGACAAAGCGAGATTTGGTACAGCACGTTGGGCATTGCCACCGTGACCGTTGCGTACCGAGCTTCGGCCACGCCGCGATGGACGGCCTTCAGCGGCGCGCTTTCGGCAATCGCGATGATCGCCAAGCCTCCCGCGATCTGGTTTGTCTTTACCGCGATGGTCCTGGTGGGATGGGCTTGGTCAGCGACCGAGCCTGGAGCGAAACTGCGCGCTGCGTTCAAGGGACTCGTTTGGTTCGGCGTGGGGGCCGCAATGCCCGTCGCTGTGACGGCACTTTATTTTATCGCAGTGGGCGCAGGCGGCGCGTTTGTGGACATCGTTGTGAAGTCCAATGCGCACTATGTAGAGCACGCTGCAACCGTGCACTCTGCACGTGATGTGCTGGAGAGTTTGTGGGATTTTTATTGGTACTTCCGCCCCATCTCATTGGTCGCGCCTGTGTTGCTCCTATTGATGATCTGGCGCTCGCCGACGCGAGAGCACCGACGTTTGCTTGGCCTTGTGTTGGTGTTGCTCGTCGATGGTCTTCTTGCATTGGCCATGCAAAAAAAGTTCTACGCGCTGCACTGGGTTGCTCTTTTGGGGCCGTGCACCGCGCTTATCACCATGCTGTTTTCGTGGGCGCACCGCGAGTGGACGGCGTTCGTAAGCAATAAGCGCAGCCCCGCGCTTTGGGTGCTCCCGCCTCTTGCCGGATTGGCCCTGATGTACGCCGCTACGGGCGTGCCCAAAGACCAATACTTTGGGCAAGTGAAAAACTCCATCGACTTGCTGCGCGGTCGCATCACGGAGCACCAATACGCCGAACACTACACCATGCCAGGCATGTACTTCTTCTACGGCGACATCGAAGAAACCTCGCGCTGGATCAAAGAACACACCACCTCCGAGGACAACATCTTGGCTCGCGGATTCAACCCCGAGATTTACGCACTATCCGGACGTCGCTATCAGGGCCGGTTTTTCTGGACACCATTTTTGGCCGACCCACAGCGCCTTTACAGACGCACCGACTACCTGGCCGAAGACCTCGCGGCGATCCAAACCACCAAGCCCAAGTATGTCGTCACACTGACCGACTTTGCCTCAGGCGTAGACTCGACCTCGTGGTTTCAAGAGCTCGGCTACTCCGTCGAGAAGGTCGTCGGAAAACTCACCATCATGCGTCACCCAAGCGTGGCATCGGTCACGTCACCGCCGTAGTCACCTCCGCGCGAACACTACTCTTGCCGAAGCTTGTTCATGTACCTCAGGGCTCGTCCGATATGACGCGCCTTGGAGCGCCAGTTGAACGCCCATTTGGATTCGCCATGCTCACGCTCACCGAAGTCCACGTCCAACGTGCACACCTCGAAGCCAAGCTTTTTTGCCTTATAAAAGAAGTACAAATCTAAAGAGAGGTCGTCAGGCGGAT
>JAYWGD010000451.1:0-1635 GCA_043778435.1 Myxococcales bacterium
CCGCACCACCGTGACCGTGCCATGCGCGATGCCCGTGGGAATGGCGCGCGGAAACACCGCCATCATTTGCTCGGGGGTCGCGCTTGTGCACAGGTCCCAGTCGGCTGGCGACTCGCCCCGAAGCACGTCACGCACACAGCCACCGACCACCCAAGCGCGATGGCCCGCCGCGGCGAGTTCGTTGCAGAGTGCAAGCGCATCATTCGGAATGGACTGCGTAGGAAAGGCCGTCATGGGTGGCGCACCCATAGCACTCGTCGCAAGCTCATTTGTAGCGAAGCTTGTAGCCCAAAATCACCAGCGCGAAAGCGAGCGTGACCCCGTTTGCACAATACACGGGTGCATTGGCGGTGAGCACGCCGTACGCAAGCCACAGCAAAGTTCCTAGCGCGAACAAGGCGTACATGCCGAGCGAAATGCCTGACGTATCACGTGTACGGATGGTCTGGACGGCTTGCGGCAAAAACGAGAACGTGGTGCAGCAAGCGGCCATCATTCCGAGCATGGTGGTGCTTGTCATTGGAGGACCTTCACGGCATCGCCCTGAATCTCGAGCGCGGCGGGCTTGCCGCCATAGTGCTTCGACATCCCCACATCGATGCGCCACGCCGCGCCGTCACACACGCTGTTGATTCCCTGCTCTTGCACGGTGTGCCCCATCACCAAGCGCTTGGCGCTCAAGGCCGACAGCGTCGCCTTCAGTTGCGTGCACTCTACACTTGTCGGCGAGGTAGAATACACGCGACTCCACACTGGGCTATCGTCTCCTGAAGCCGCCGCCGGCATGACGGGCGCCAGGCCTAGAAGCCATGCCTCGACCTCATCATTGAGCTTGTCCAGCCCGTAGCGTAGGTGCTTGGGCAAAATGGCGCCGTGCACGAACACGGTGTCGCCTACACGCACCAGAACCGGGCGCTGCGCCAGTTCGCGTGCAATGTCGGCCCCGGGTTTGAATGCCAGTGCACGGCCTCCTAGAGGGCCCTCGGCGGCCTTTTTCCCTGGATCGCGTGACGCAAACTCTTCGAACCCGTGAGGCGTGACGTAACGAAAATCTTGGGCCACATTCATGAGCTCATGGTTGCCACAAAGCGCAATCAGCTCGCCGCCTGCAGCCTTGGCTTCGCGTTTGAGGCGCTCCGTGAACTCCAAGATCTCTTTGTCGCCATCGCCGCGATCGATCTCGTCCCCCGTCTGCACCACCGTCATTGTGCCCCCAGCCCAGTGATCGGCCGCATTCGTGGCTCCCGCCAAGCGGAACACACGCCGGGTGGCTTCCAGATCACCGTGCAAATCGCCGATCGCCACCACGCGGGCGGCAGCGGGCCGCGACAGCTTCGCGGACAGCGTCACGGGATTGATGGCCGCCATCTCACTCGATGCACTCTGCACATGGTAAGATGCGGGAGCAGTCGAACTGGGCGAAACGTTTGGCTCTGATTTGCAAGCACTCAGAGGCAACAGTGCGGTCAGAACAAGGGCGCATAGGCATGGATTGTGCACATGCTCGATTCTAAGCGAGCGCGTGCTCTGCGGCTCAATGAAAATCACGACTCGCCGACGGGAACGCGCCGCCCGTCAGTGGTTCCAAGCGCTCGACCAACAAGTGCACCACACCCTCTTTGCTCTGGACGCGGC
>JAYWGD010000452.1:0-1634 GCA_043778435.1 Myxococcales bacterium
AAAAAAGGCACCTTCGTCAATATTCATAAGTAGGCCTGGCGACTTGCGACAGCCAGTATTTTTGCTCGCCATCCGTTGGGTCTATGCGTAGGTTGCACCGATGGTTGAAGAGACGGTTTTCCCTCGGGTTTCGGTCGAGATGCATGGCGCGATCGCCGTGCTCCGCATGTGCGATAGCGCACGACGCAACGCCATGTCGCTTGCCATGGGTGAGGCATTTGATGCTGCCGTGAGGCAACTGTCGGCCGTGGCTGACCTGCGGGCCATTGTGCTGTGCGGTGAGGGGGAGGCTTTCTCGGCGGGCGGCGATTTGAATATGTTGCGCGACTTAAGAAAGATGCAGTCTACAGAAGTCGTGCGCTTCATGCGCTGGTATTACGATCAGTTCTTGCAGCTGCATCGTGTCGGGGTGCCAGTCATTGCGGCCGTACGCGGCGTGGCAGTTGGGGCAGGGCTGGCACTCGCGGTGTCGTGCGACATGGTGGTCGTGGATGAAACGGCGCGCCTTGCGTTCAACTTTCTGCGCATCGCTTTGCACCCTGGCATGGCCAGCACCGTGTTTGTGCCGCGCCGCGTGGGGCATGAGCGCGCTGCGCGCTTGTTCTACTGCGCTGACATGTTCAGCGGTCGTGATGCTGCGACATGGGGCTTGGTGGGCGAGGCTGTGCTGCGCGAGCAAGTGGAGGCGCGCGCGATGGCGCTGGCCGCGCAGGTGGCGGCGCGTGGCCCTGTGGCGGTGCGTGAACTGCAGCGCACCATGCGGCCCTCAGAGGCCGAGCTGAACGCGGGGCTTCAACGCGAGGCCGAAGCGCAAGCTCTTTGCTATCAGACGGACGACTACGCGCGCGGCGTGGAGGGCGTTGCCAGCAAGACCTCGTCCGTATTTCACGGCAAATGAGCGTGCCATGATTGTGCGTTTTGTGGTCGTCGGCAAAGTGAAAGAGCGCGGCGTGAAGGACACCATCGACGAGTACGTGGGACGCATCAAGCACTACGCCCGTGTCGAGGAAGTGGAGCTCAAAGACGAGCGCGAAGCCGATCTGGCACCGAGAATCGTGAAGGCTGCATTCGTCGATCGTGCGCGCGTTGTGGCGCTCGAAGTCGATGGGAAAATACTGACGAGTCACGGCCTTGCGGAGGTGGTGGGCAAGGCCGAGGGACAAGGTGATTCGATTTCGTTTCTGGTCGGAGGCTCTTACGGATTGCCCAAATCGGTCTCAGATGCGGCGCATCTCAAGATGTCTCTGAGCGCCATGACTTTGCCACACCGCCTCGCCCGTTTGGTCCTTGCGGAACAAGTGTACCGCGCGTTCACCATCTTACGTGGCGAGCCCTACTCTCACTAACGGCGAGCCGCCTCAGCGGAAGCTTGGAAAGTACACATATCCCTTTGTGACCTCCAAGCCCTCTTCGCGCAACTGGTTGCTGACGGACAGGTACATACCGCGCTGTCTGAACGCATCTGCACTGGCGAAACGCGTGGATTCTACACCGATCACATAAGGACCATCGACGCCCATCGTGGGGGCAAAGCCAAGCGCTGCGGGCAAGGAAGGCACGCGGACGTCGCGCGCGCCACCCGCGACTAGGAAGGCCCACGTGCGCCCATTCGCGAAACGCGTGCGCAGCAGGGT
>JAYWGD010000453.1:0-1631 GCA_043778435.1 Myxococcales bacterium
CCACAAGCACGCGCGCGAGGGTCTGATGCAGATCGGTGAATCGGGCAGCGAAGTCGTTCGGGGTCACGGTGTTTTCCTTGTCTTTTTTCGGGTGCGTAGCCATTGCGCCACGAGTTCACGCTTGTGCTTGAGAGACATGTTGTCGGCGTAGTGCATGCCCAGAGTTTCCACGTGCGTAGCGTAGCGCTCGCGGTTGCTGGTGAGCACGCGTCGCGCGCGGCCCAAGCGGCTGGCCCCTGACCACAGAAGCAGAAGTGTGCCCACCACGCCGTGCCAAAAAAACGAACCTAAGCCTGCCAGATAGAGTGCATGCACGGGGCTTGTGGCCGGCCTTGTGCCGCTCGCTGGGCCGGTGATGTACAGCGTGCGTAGCGACCGCGCTGCAGCAACTTTAACTTGGGTTTTGTCTTCTGATGGAGCGATGTGCTCCGAAGGAGGACCATCCGGATAGGGTACTCGGTTGTCGGCTTTCGCCGCATCCGGTTCAGGGGCCATTTCGAGCGCCTCAACAGCGGCGCGCTGTCCTGGCAGCGCGAGCAACTCGTCAAAGTACCGCAGCGCGAAAGCCTCGTTTTGAGGACGAAGCATCGCTAGGTTACTAAATGCCGACGCGCCAGGAATACGCCGCACCAAACCCAGGCCATGCGCCGAAGGTGCGTCCGTCTCGGCGCCGCAATTCATGAGCGCGGTGTCATTGGCAAAGATCCCGTCGATGGCGCTTTGCTCCTTGTCGGCAAACATCGCGGCCGCTTGCGTGCAGCCGACCGCGCGCGCGCTCAGCCTCTCGTCGGCTTCGGTGCTTCGGGTCGCATCGGCCAACAAGTCGGCATGCAGACGAAGGCTCTGAAGCGTTCGCTCTTGGCCCAAAAACAGGCGCGGCGTGAGATCGCTGTCGACCAACACCAAGAGACCACCGGCTTTAACCCATTCGCCAAGATTGTGGCGCGCATCATCGTCGAGTTCGGTTTCGCTGGTATCGACCCAGATCGCGCTGTCGATATGGACAGTCTCACTGAGCTTGAGATCGTAAAGCGGCGTGGGCAGCTCTTGTATGGGGATATGATGTTCGGAAAGCGTGCTCCAAATGGATTGAATCTCTGCCGCGCGCTTGTCGCCACCTACATACTTTTTTAGCTCGTCTGCTTGGCCGCATCCGCCAAGCACCAACAAAAAAGCGATGTTCAACGCTAGACCCAAGCTGCGCAAGAATGTGACGGTCAGCGTGCGCGCGTGCGATGCGCTCTCTGGGCCGAGCGTCTCACCACCAAAGTCGTGACGCTCCACTTCGCGCACCAAATCCGTGAGCGGCGCTCGCTCTGCGCGAGGAATTTGGCGCGCACATTCGCCGTAGGTGTTGGCCTCTGTTTTGCGAATTTTGCCTGCCTCGGCGCCATGCTCAATGGCCGCATGCAAATAGAGTCGCGTGGCTTCTTCGTGGCTGCCCGCGCGCCGCGCGCCCTCAGCGGCTTGCCACAAAGCATCGGCAGGGGTGCTCGGCTTGATGGCATCGCGCGCTACGGTTGGCTCGTTTGCATCGTCGCCCTCTTCGCTTGACCAGGGAGCCAAAAGTACAAATCGCTTTACCGCCCACCACAAAACCCATGCCAGCAGAGCAGCACTAAGGGCGCGTA
>JAYWGD010000454.1:0-4521 GCA_043778435.1 Myxococcales bacterium
TGTGCGGGCCGACGACTCTGAGGTTGAGGTCGTGCTCTCGGGCGCCTGCGCCGGGTGCCCGGGCGTGTCGCTCACGGCCGAATACGTCATCCGTCCCGCCCTTGCCTCGCTGTTGGATGGTCGACATCTTTCTGTGGTGTCCAAAGCCATTTTACCTGGCTGACCGCGCCATTTCACGAAGCGCTACCCACACGAGCTCGTTTCGAAGTATCATCTGCATCATGCAAAAAGGCAGTCTGATGATCTTCGCTGGCATCCCTTTCGTGGTGGTTGGCATCCTGCTTCTCAAGCTCGCTGGCGGCTCTTTCGGCTGGCTGCCACTGGCGTTCGGCTTCTGCGTTGCGGTGGCGGGCGGCGTCACGGTTTCTAAAACTGCGCCCCAGGGCTGAACGGAGCGCGCCACACCAATGTCTGATCTACGCGCGTTGGGGGAGCAAGTTCAGCGTGAGGCGCAAGCTTTTGACCTGCTTGGTTCAGAAGTCGCGCGCGTGGTCGTGGGCCAAGACGAGATGGTGCGCGGGATCGTTCTTGGTCTTCTGACAGGAGGCCATGTGCTCCTCGAGGGCTTGCCAGGACTCGCAAAAACACTTGCCGTGAATGCCGTTTGCCGAGCCATGGGCGGCACATTCTCACGCGTGCAATTTACACCCGATTTGTTGCCCTCCGACATCGTGGGCACCGTGCTCTACAATCCGCAACGCGGCGAGTTCAGCTCCAAGTTGGGGCCGATCTTTGCCAACTTCGTGCTCGCAGACGAGATCAATCGCGCTCCGGCAAAGGTGCAGAGTGCACTCCTCGAGGCGATGCAGGAGCGCATCGTGACTCTTGGCGACACGAGCTACCCTTTGCCTGATCCTTTTCTGGTGTTGGCAACGCAAAACCCAGTGGAGCAAGAAGGCACTTACGACTTGCCAGAAGCCCAAGTAGACCGGTTCACGCTCAAGATCAAAGTGGGCTACCCAGGCCGCAACGACGAGCGAAAAATCATGGATCGCATGACCGCTCGCGAGGCTCCGCGTGTGAGTCAGGTGATGTCTTTGGAAACACTCGGGCAAGCGCGGGCGCTGTGCCGAGAACTCTACATGGACGACAAAGTGAGCGACTATATTGTGAACCTCGTATGCGCGACGCGCGACCCCGCAGGCTCACGCATGGGCGAGTTTGCATCGCTTATCGAATATGGCGCGTCGCCGCGCGCGAGCATTGCACTCAACTTGGTCTCACGTGCGCGCGCCTTTCTGATGAAGCGCGCTTACGTCACGCCCGAAGATGTGAAAGCAGTTGCGCCCGATGTGCTCGGTCACCGCATCAAACTCAGCTACGAGGCCGAAGCTCAGAACGTGCGCACCAGCACGGTCGTCACCCGGTTGCTTGAGGCCATCGAGGTTCCTTAGGCCGACCAAGAGCAACCATGCTCACGCCCGAACAACTCGCTCAACTGCGCTTGATGCGCATCGAGACCACGCGAAAGGCCCGTGGCATTCTCGCTGGCCACTATGATGCCAAGCGCTTGGGACAAGGCCTTGCCTTCCACGAAGTGCGCCCCTATCAGCCTGGCGATGACATCCGTCGCATGGATTGGAACGTCTCGGCCCGCACCATGCAGCCGCATGTCAAGGTGTTCACCGAAGAGAAGGAGCTCACGATGTATGTGGTGCTCGATGCCAGCGCGAGCATGCGGTTCGGCACCCAGCGCGCGTGGAAAAGCACCCTGGCAACAGAGACCGTGGCCGCTCTTGCACATCTCACGCTCGCGCAAGGTGATCCCATTGGCATGGTGATCACCGGCACTCCACCTCGTGTGTTTCAGCCTCGCAAAAGTGGTGACCAGTGGACGCGACTCGTCCAAGCATCCTCATCGTTTGCTCAACAAACAGAAGGCGCACTTGCGGATGCACTGGCAACGTTGGCCAAAGTCGGAAAACGACGCGGTGTGGTGTTCGTCATCAGCGATTTTTTGGCGCCGCTGGAGTTGCCGCACTTAGGGCGTCTGGCGAAGCGTCACGATGTGGTCCCTGTGTGGCTCAGCGATCCGCGCGAACGAGAGCTGCCCAATGCGGGGCTGATTCAATTGTACGACCCAGAGTCTGGTGACCTGCTCGATGTAGATACCAGCAACCCACGCATGCGTGCACTTTACAAGAGTACTGCGCAGCGCCTGGTGCAAGCGCGGATGGATGTGTTTCGTCGCCTGGGCCTTGCCCCAGTAGAGATGAGCACTGCGGCCTCCCCCATCGAGCCGCTGCGCGCCTACTTCTCCAAACGAGCCTCGAGGCACAGCCGATGAAGATGCTGCACGCGGTCGCATTTGCCTGCTTTTTTGCAGTACTTGATGCGCGCGCATCCGCCACATGCGTGGAATCTAGCGCAACGCTTGGCCTAGAATTTCTCAAAGACAGCGGCCCAACAGAGCGCGACGTGTATGCGGGCGGCCAGTTGCATGTGAGCGCATCGGTGCACAAGGGCGCGGGGGAGCACGTCGATACGCAAGCCACTTTGGAGGCGCTTGTTCTCGCCAAGGCCGAGTTGCTCAAAGCGGGATGGCTCATCCCCACGCTTGGCTCTGCGATGACGCCTACCGATACAGGGTCCCCAGAATTGCGCTCCGTGACCCTGACCCTTGTGAGCGCACCAAGTGTTGCCGGAGACCACGACGCTGCGGTGCCGCCATTGCCCATTGTGCTGCGGCAGGCCTCGGGCGCCAAGGTCACGCTTTGCACAAGCGAGAGTCAGGTGGCGGTGCACGACCCTACCGACGACACATCTATGACTCCGCGAGGCGACGCGCCTCCCGTGCCCGAATTTGAGACCTGGATGGCCGCACGCTGGGCATTGGCGGCACTGTGCATACTCTTGCCACTTCTCGCATGGCTCGCCTGGTGGTGGTTTCACCGTCCCAAATACGAGCGCCGCTCATTGGGCTCTAGGGCGACTCCTTTTGAGCGCGCGAACAGCGTGCTTTCAAATCTTCAATTCGCGAGCGACATGCCTGCCGACGAGATGGCCGACGCGGCGACCGATGCATTCCGCAGCTACCTTGCAGACGCCCATCATCTGCGCGCATTAGAGTGCACGACAGAGGAGCTTGTCGCCAGGCTCGGGTCCACGGAAGCGACACGTCGTCACCTCGGCATCACGCGCGCATGGTTGATGGATGCAGACATCATCAAGTTTGCCGACAAGCAGCTGAGCCATACCGAGCGTGAGGCATTCTTGTCCTCGGCGGTAGGCCTGCTCCGTGCATGGGGAAATGCGCCATGACCTTGAGAAAAAGCTCATGGTTCACCGCCGCGCTCATTCGGATCATTCTAGCGTGCGCGGTGATTTTCGTGGCTCAGTGGCTGATGTTTCTCGGCATCGAAACGCCGCGTCACGACATCGCGTGGTCTAGACCTTGGCTTTTGGTGGGCGCTGGCGCGATCACGGTTCTTGGGTCTGCAGGTTCGGCCATGGCGCATGCCTCAAAGGCATCGCTCGCATTGCCTACGCTGCGCCTGCTCTCGCATGGGCGTTCGTGGCGACGCGGCGTTGAGGCTCTCGCGAGTGCGCTTGGGATTGCAAGCGTTGCATTCTGCATGATGGCGCTCGCCCGCCCCTACGATCCGGTATCTGAAAGCCGCAGTGAGGATAGTGGCATCGACATCATGGTGGTGCTCGACATGTCGCTGTCGATGAACGCCATTCTCGACGACTCGCGTGGCCGCCGCATCACCAAGGCCGACGGCCTCGAACACAAGCCCACACGCCTGGACGTTGCCAAAGAGGTTATCGTCGACTTTGCCCAAAAACGCCCACACGACCGCATCGGAGGCGTGGTGTTTGGCCCCGATGCCTACCTGCTCTGCCCTCCCACACTGGACAAGCGACTCTTCGCCGATCTGGTTTCCAAACTGGAGTTGGGCATGATCAGTGGCGCCGGAACATCGATCGGTGACGGCGTGGGCACGGCCGTCGCGCGGCTACGTCACAGCACCTCGCCATCCAAGGTGATCATCCTGCTCACAGACGGCGACAATACCTCCGGACGCTACGCGCCCGAGTACGCAGCACGCCTGGCCCAAGGCGCCAATGTGCAGCTTTTTACCGTACAGATTGGCGATGGAGACTGGGCCGAGATTGAGGAAGGCAACGATCTTGCGGGGCATATTCGCTACGGCAAAGTGAAGTTCCCCGTCAATCCTGTACTGCTTGAAAAGATGTCTGGCCTTGCCGGCGGCAAAAGCTTTGTCGCATCCAAACGCGAAGAGCTGGAGGCCAGCATGCACAGCATTCTCAATCAGCTGGCCACCACCAAGTTCGTCACCGAAGATCTTAAAATCGTGGAGCTGTTTCCCCATGCCGTCTGGTTCGCCGCATGCCTGCTGGGATTAAGTACTCTTTGCACCCTCTTGGTTCGGAGGCTCCTGTGATCTGGGGCGCAGATCTGCCAGCACGCGTGCTCGCGGGCATCTTGGCCTTGCTTGCGATGCGAGAGTGTTGGCGCGCTGCACGTGTCTCCGTGCACTTTGCACATTTTGGCGA
>JAYWGD010000455.1:0-4520 GCA_043778435.1 Myxococcales bacterium
GCCTGCTGAGTGCAAGGATTCAGCTAAGCGCCATGGCCTCCGCTCCCATCACCATTGAACTGCGCGACGTGCGTAAGAGCTTCGGCAGCGAAGAGGTGATCCGCGGCGTCTCGTTCTCAGCAAAAGAGGCGGAGACCACCGTGATTATCGGTGGTTCGGGCGCAGGCAAGACCACCCTCCTGCGCATGATTGTAGGTCTGGCGCGCCCGACGTCCGGGGAGATCTTGGTCGATGGCGAAAACATTGCCGTGATGGGCGAGCGAGACCTCAATCGCGTTCGACGCAAGTTCGGCATGGTCTATCAATATGCGGCCCTGCTCGATTCACGCACGGTGATGGAGAACATCGCTTTTCCGCTGGTGGAACACACGAAGCTCACGACGAAAGAGATCGAGCGACGCGTGCACGAGAAGCTGGATGTTTTGGGGCTCGCCCCCCTGGTCGCGAACAAATTCCCGGCCGAGCTTTCTGGCGGCATGCGCAAGCGTGTGGGTCTTGCACGGGCACTGATGCTCGAGCCCAAAATTCTTATTTATGACGAGCCGACCAGCGGCTTGGACCCTCTCACCAGCCGCGTCGTCGATGACCTCATCGAGCAAATGCGGCTGCAGTTCGGCGTCACAAGCATCGTCATCTCCCACGACATCGCGAGCTGTTTTCGTATCGCGCATCAAGCGCTGCTTGTCATTCAGGGACAGGTGGTCGCTCGGGGCACGCCGAGCGAACTCGCCAATGGAGACAACCAGATGGCGCGCGATTTCATTGCTCAATCCTGCGTGGATACACAAGCGGCTCGCAACGTCGTGGCCGTCAGCTGAGAAGCGTTCGCGCAGCGTCGCGCATGGTCGCGAATATGTATCCTGCATCTTTTAGCGTTTGCACTGCGCGACTCAGGGATGCCAACTTTCTCTCCAATGGTATGCGCAGATCACGCTGCTTTTGTGCGAGGCGCTCCAGGCCATCCCCGGCCGAAAGGACGTCCACGCCATGCAGTTCCAGATTCACAAACTCCGCGCCTAAGCATTGCTTGGTCATCCAAGTGGCCCCCTTTGGCCCGGCCGATGTGAGTGTCGTGCCAATGAAAGGCACGCCCGAGATTGGCAGGGTCTGTACAGGGAGCTCCCGCATCCCCGTCCCTCGCGCGGTGTATCGCTGGCCAATCCTGTAAGGCGACCGAGGCGCAATCAGCACATCAGGCGAGCCGATAATGCTGCGGCTACGACGACCGCTCAGACGCATCATCCCCATCACTGCGGCCTTCGCGGCATAATAGGGCGCACACGGAAAGACGGAGGCGTCGTACTCCACATTGGCCTCTGCAAGCACCTGGAAGACGGCGTCGTTCACGATGTAGCCTGGTGCACGAAATCCGACGGGCGCTTGCCCCACAGCCTCGGCAATGGCATCCGAGGCGCGCACCACCTCGTCTCGCATATCGTCCCGCGCAAGCCGCGAGAAGTCATAGCGATGACTAAAACTATGGTTCGCAATCTCGTGCCCTTTTTGATGCATGCCACACAGAGCTTCGGCGGCAACACGTCTGCGCAAATCTGCGCCCACCGTGAAAAGCGTCAGAGCGATGCCGTGCTCTGACGACCAGCGCTCCAATCTCGCAAGTGCTACATCGTAGACCAAGTGCGCTGAGGCTGCTGGCAGCTCCGACAGCGCAATGTCATGGATGGCACAATAGTTGTAGATTTCATCCAAATCGCAAGACACACTCGCAAGCCGGATCGGAGTCATCGCTCGCCGTCGCAGGGAACAGCCCCGACATAGTCGCGCGCCGTAGGCAGATGCCCTGATGTGTACACGATGCGGGTGACAAGACACTCGCCATCCCCAGCTACACAGTTGGTTTTTTGCAGCACGTGCTCACGCATCAATGTGGCGGCGGCGCGGGTAGTGATCTCCGAAAGCTGCTTCTCAAAGGTGGCACGCGTAGGTGTCTCCAAGACTTCGGCGCGCACATTGGCCTTGGGGATGGCGGGGCTCTCGACGTCGTCGTAAACCGCTTCGCCGCTGTTCTGCGCAGAGTCCGTGAGGCCCGCAATGCTTAGCTGGTACGCCCATGGCGTGGTCCAGTTGTGATACCGCGTGGTGTAGTGGATGGTTTCCTGTACCGGCACGGTGATGGTCACCGGGGTGCGTCCCAGAGTGTTCTGCGCATCATTCATTTCTGAACGACGGTTGTTCATTTGGTCGTCCAACGACGAGCGATCGGAGCAACTGCTGCCAGCGCGCGCGCAGCGGTCCACTTGTCGCTCCGCATCCTGCAGCGATTGGCGCGCAGAAGAGACACGTTGTTGAGCTGATGCAAAGTCAGGATTCGTCTGCTGGGTGTATCCTGCAATGAATGTCGCGTCCTTTAGCTCCTCGCGCACCGTGTGGCGGGGTTCATCGAGGCGCGTGCTGGCAACCAAGGCCACGCTCAGAGCGCCCCCCGCGGCGCCACATGCTGCGAACGGGCCAAGAGCCTTTGCCGTGCTGTTGCACAGCGCAGCGGCATCATTCAAACCGCCTCCCGAGACGGATGCACGGAGGGCAACGCGACGTTTGGTCATCCAACGATTGGCTGCCGCATCAACATCGGATTGAGGCTCTGCGCTGGCATCCAAGCATCGCGCCGCCACTCGAAATCCATGTGCTGCCGCGAGGCTAGGAGCATCAAAGTTTCTGGCGCACAAGACCGCACCACGCTTGCGTTGTTGATCGACGAGGGCACTGTAAGACGGCCGCCCGACTTTTGCCTTTAACTTCTCCAAGCACGCAATCACGCCGGTGATCCCAGTGAGTGAGGTGGTCTGTTCGGTCGCCTGACAGGCTGTCACGTAAAGCCCTGCTCCAGAATCGACCAGCACATTCATGTCTGGGTCGTCTGGAAACAACCCACGCGACTGCGCAAGTGTATCCAGGCATGCGTCAAAACTCGCCGCCGATTCACATTGCGGCTTGGCCGTTGCGACTGAATTCTGGCGCAAGGTGGTCGACGTTCCTTTGGCACGCGTGCAGGCTTCCTCGTCCGAAGGCTCAATTCTGCAAGCGAGTGTCCACTTTTCTGCTGCCGTGGCCACATCGCCTCGCTGCTCGGCATCTCGTGCCGAGTTCACGGCTGCTCGAAAGTTGGGGTTGCCGCAGGCAGAAAGTAAGAGAGCGCCTGCAAAAACCGGAGCCATACGCCAATATCGTGTCATGCGTGGCAATGTGACAGACCAATAGCCCTCCCGCAACGCGTATATTCGCAACGAATATTGAATATTTTGGGAAGCACGCGTGATATCGCTGTTCGCCATGAAACTCGTTACCTATCGCCACAAAGAATCTTGCGATGGCGCGGTGCTCTTGGGCTCCGAATTGCTCCCGTTCGCTCAGATGTTCGCGGCCTACGAACGCGCTCAAGGCCGCGATACCTCCGCCTCCGCCATTCAGGCTCGATACGGCGTCGGTGTTTTGGGATTTGTGCAGAATGCACGCGAAGCGCGTGCGGCCGCTGAGTGGGCCGTCGCCGCGCATCAGAGCGCTGCTGGCTCTGGCGCCGCTGCCCTGTCCGTTTCGGACGTGACGCTGCTTGCCCCCATTCCCAATCCCCCGGCCATGCGCGACGGCTACGCGTTTCGGCAACACGTTGTCACGGCGCGCCGCAATCGTGGGCTCGAGATGATCCCTGAGTTCGATGAGTTCCCGGTATTTTACTTTACCAACCACAACGCCGTGGTGGGCCCCGGCGAATTGGGCGTCAAACAGAAGCACCTCGACAAGCTAGACTTTGAATTGGAGGCCGCCGTTGTCACAGGAAAGCACGGCCACGATTGGACGGTCGCCGACGCAGATGATGCCATCTTCGGTTTGCTGATCATGAACGATTGGTCGGCCAGAACGCTGCAGATGGAGGAAATGAAGCTCTCCCTGGGGCCGGCCAAAGGCAAAGACTTTGCGACAGGCATTGGTCCCGTGTTGGTTACGCTCGACGAGCTCGCGCCGAGCATCACGGAGAGCGCCAACGGACGCATATTCAATTTGCGCATGCGTGCGTGGGTCAATGGCGTGCAGGTATCTGAAGGCAATGTGAACCAAATGAATTGGACTTTTGCTCAGATTTTGGAGCGCATCAGCTACGGCGTCGATGTGCAACCCGGCGAAATCTTAGGCTCAGGAACGGTGGGCACGGGCTGCTTTCTCGAACTCAACGGCTCTAAAATCACGAACAACCAGTGGCTTCAACCTGGTGATGTGGTGGAGCTCGAAATTGAGCACTTAGGCCGATTGCACAACACCATCGTGAACAAAGACGCGTAGCGATTGCGCTTTAAGGCTCGATATTTAAAGGCAGAGCCACCGTGTTAAAAAACGAATCAGGCGTGCACGTCGGCGCTGTAAGACTGCCGTTCGGTCCCGGTCTACACTTTAAATTTTTTGGCTCACTTAGGTACTGAGCACTGAGGTCGTAGGTGCCGGGAGGGCGGTTGGGCCACACCCCATTCGCACCCCATGAATTCTGGATTCGGAAAAACTGAAGCACTGTG
>JAYWGD010000456.1:0-4493 GCA_043778435.1 Myxococcales bacterium
GCAACCCAAGCGCGCGCGTCGAGAGCTTGCTCGAAACCCTGGCCGGAAAATTCGATACCGTAGCCAATGCGCTTGGCGGCATGAGCTTGGCCATGGCCGGCATGGGCAACTCGTTGGACGTTGGGCAGAAAGAGAGCTTGGTGCGTCTGGAGGGCTCGCTCACCCGGCACACCGACGCCTTGGGCGGCTTGCAAGCCACACTCACCGAAGGTCATGCACGCGAGCTGGCGCGCATGGGCGACGCGCTGCTTACGCATGCTGACAAGGTCGCATCGCCGCTTCTTTTGCGAGGTGACAAGCTCTTTGGCCAAATGGACGTCGCGCTCACATCGATGGTCGACGCGGAGGCTCGCATGACGGCCATGCTTGGCGAGACCACCACACGCATGACGCGAGATCTCGCCTCGGCGAGCAGCGCGATGACGCAGACACTTTCGCGTGCAGGCACTGAGTGGAGCCAAACCCTCGCCTCCAAGACTCAGGAGATGAGCGACACATTGGTGCAATATGCATCAAAGCTGCAAACAGCGCTGAGCGAGAACCAAACGGCCCACCTCACGGCCCAACGCGAGGGCGCAAGCGCGCTGCATGCGGAAATGGCCGCCGCACAGAATGTGCAGCACAGCGCGATCGCAACGGCCACGGCTGCGCAGCTGAGTGCGCTCGAAGCGCACCTGCCTCGAGTGATCGCGCCTCTAGAATCCGCCACAGAGAAGATGACAGCCGCAGCGCTCGCGCATGCTGAGAGCTTGCAGAGTACAAGTTTAGGGCTAAGTGGTGCGCTGCAAGGTTCTGCCACGGGCGTGACGGAGTCCTTGGCACAGGCGGCCACAGGAGTCTCACTCGCACTCGCAAGCACCGCCACAGGGCTCACCGAGACGCTTGCCCGAGCAGGCGAACAGTTCAGCGCATTGATGGCCAACCACGGCGCATCGCTAAGCCAATCTCTGCAAGATGCACACATCTCGCAGCATGCGGAATTGCAGAATGCAGCCATCACGCAAACGAACGCGATAAGCGATGCCCTGGCCCAACAGCTGGCGATGCTCGAAACGCACGTAGCCCGTGTGATTGAACCGCTTGAAGGCACGACACGCATCATCGCCGAGACGGTGGGCGGTCACGCTGAAGCGCTACGAGAAAGCATGTCGGCGGTCACCCAAGCCGCGCAAGATGCACGCAGCGGCGAGGACATTCACGTTCAAACCGTGCGCGAGCTCATTACTGTCGCGCGCGAAGGGTTGGTCTCCGTGAAGGTGGGCGGAGCGGAGCTCGAGGCCGCCGCCGCCATGTTCACAGCAGCCGCAGCCGCGCATCAAGAGGGCGCCCGCGCGTGGCTTGGAAGCCTTGATGCAGTGGATGAGCGGGTGCGCCAAAGCGGCAAAGCCGCTGCGGCCGAGGCCTTGCAAAAGCAATTGGAGTATACACACAAAATTTTTGGCGAGCAGCTGCGTCTGCACCGAGAGCTCTTCGAAGAAGTGCGCGGTGCTCAGCGCGTAAAGGAGCACCTCGTCGTCGAAAACGCGAAAGACGCGGCCCATGGCGTTTGAAGACACGCACGATGAGATGCCGGTGTGGCCAGCCTTTGCGACGTGATGGCCTGCTTGTTTGGCATCTTCGTGTTGTTCTTTGTGTGGGCCATTGCGGTTCAGGCATCGCTCACCCAAGACTTGAAAGACGAGAAGGCCGCACGCGTCGAAGAAGGAAAAAAGCAGGTCCGCATGGATGCCGTGTTTGCGCGATCGGTCGCGGCTGGACGCGTCACGCTGCGGGATGGCAAGGTTGGCATCGGCGGGAGCGTGCTGTTCAAACTCAATTCGTCGGAGCTCTCGGGCGAAGGTCGCAACGTGCTCGCCGAACTCGCGCCGCTCTTTAAGGACTACCTTGAGGGCCGCAGCGAGCGCCTCATGGTAAGCGGCTTCACCGACGACTTGGGCCACACAGAGGCCAGCGGCCACGCCGACAATTGGGAGCTTTCTACTGCGCGCGCGCTCGCGGCCGCACGCGAACTGATTCGTGCCGGATTGCCCAAAGAGCGCATTGTGGTCGCCGGCTTTGGCGACAACGCGCCTCTTGTGCCCAATGACACGCCCGCTCATCGTGCCGTGAACCGACGCGTAGAGATCGCGCCCGTGGCGGCTGAGCACAAAAGTGAGTCAACACCATGAGTGCTGAGCCCCAAGTGCCCGACAAGATGTCGGACGAAGTGTCAGAGCCAGCGGTAGCGCGCGCAGACGAGCTCAAGCAAGACGACGCCACCGCGTGGCTCTCGCGTTTGGGCGCACTGCGTTCGCGCATCGATCCGGTGGAATTTGCCTACGCGCACACGCTCGTCGTGCGCGCGCTTCGTGAAGACGACGACGTTGCGCAGAGCTTGCTTCGCAAGGTGGAAGCGCGCTTGCTCGCAGCGGCCGAAGCCACGGTCGCCCCTTTTTCGGGCGCCGGCGATGAGGCATTGGCCGGCTTTGAGCGCGCGCGGCAAATGTACGAAGATGCGCTCACCTCGCTAAAGAACGCACACGTAGTGGCGGATGCACTGGGGCAGCTCGAGGTTGATGCCGGCCCCTACAATGCCGCGCACTTAGTGACGCAATCTTTGGCGCGTATGTCGCGCTTGTCGGTGGGGTATTTGGACGGGTTCTTGGAGCGCATGCAGCTCTATGCATTGCTCATGGGCGACGAAGAGCTTGCCGTAAAGCCCAAGCTTGCCAAAGGTCGTGAAGAGACCGGTACTGCCGCTCCGCCGAAACGCGGCAGCGTCGCACCCAAGCGCAAAGCAAGCGCGCTCAAGAAACGTTAGCTGCAAGTAAGTACAAGAGCGCACTTCATGTGCGAGTGACACTCACTCCAATGGCGCGCGCAAGGTCGGAAAACTTGAGCCCATGAGGTTGCTTCGTCCGACACCAGCCACTGGGACAAATGCGCGACGTCGCTGCACGGATGTATCCGCGGCCCGCAGACCTCCGACACGGCGATCCCACCTGCGCAGAGCAACGCGAGCACGGCATCGGCCCGATCGCCCGCGATACGGAATGTGCGTGCAGACCCAACGCGCCACATCTGCGCGCGGAGTCACGACCACCAGCACACATGCGCAACGATGCCGCGCGCGTACAGTTGCAAGATACACGGGCCAACTCCAGCACTTGTCCGGGTCCACGGCTCTCTGCACCTCGAGGATCAGCACATGCGCGCTGTCGCCCTCGCCCAACGTGAGCACCACGTCGGCCACAAACGAGGTGGGCATAAGCTCGCCCGATTCCTCGGATGCATCCTGCACGGAATTAACCCACGGGAGCACAACGCCGGCGTAGCCAAGCAGCGTAAATAGCAACTCCGGCTCCGCGCGACGGAACAGCTCACAGATGGCTTCGTGTTCGAGCGATGGCGCCATGGGAGACGCTCTGCATGCGCCGAGAATGCGAACTCGCGGGTACGCGAGTCAAAGAGCCATCGGAAGCTCCAGGAGGAACGGCGCCTCATCACAGCAAGACCCGGCCGCGTGATGCCGACGCCCTATCGCGGCAACCACGAAATCGTCACCGGCTTGCCATCAAGCTCAGCGAGAATTGTTCGGCGCCCATCGACAATGCGCACCCGGCTGTCGGCGCCCGAGCCTGAGAAACCTCTCTCGCCGCCGGCGCCAAGCGACCAGTAATAGGGATTGTCAAGCACATCGAGATCGCCAGCGTCCCCGGAAGCGTCGCTTGGAGGCCCTGCGTCCGCCGACAACGCACGTAGAAATACAAGACGACTCGAGCAGGAATTTGTAACCGATACCTCGAGTTGTGTGCCGCATGCAGACGCGGTTGCGTTCGCGCGAACGCACGTGCTGCCTTCCACCCGGACATCTTTCGCGATGGGCTCTGCGTCCCGACAGCTGCCGCACGCTACCGTAGTGGACACTGAAACGAGCCCAAGAATTGAGAATACAGGAACGAGAAGAGCGAATTTAGTCATGCGCTGTCTTATGCACCCGTCGTTCCATCTACGAATTTAGTCATGTTCGAGTTGTCTATGGCGGGAAAGCATGACTGCGCTGTCGCAGCAGCCTCACTGTCGACAGAGCGGACCCAACCCATCAACGCTCTGCACCACAAAATCGAAAAAGCGTTCTGTGCAGTCTGCACAGAACGCTTTCGAGTCAGCCTCGTTGCCGAGTCTTACTTCTTTTGTGGGCCCTTGGCCTTCTTGTCGGCCGCGTGGCCGTGGAAGGTGCGGGTCGGGGCGAACTCGCCCAGCTTGTGGCCGACCATGTTCTCCGTAACGAACACTGGGACAAACTTGCGACCGTTGTGCACGGCGAAGGTCAGGCCAATGGCTTCGGGGAGAATGGTGCTGCGACGGCTATAAATAATTACAGAAGAGAGCAGAATCTATAATTATTATTTTTTTACCACCAATTTCAATACCTTGGTGTCGTCGTTGCTGCTTGCTCTCAACCGCCGACTCTACATTAGATGCCATGGGCGCAACCGCCACCGCCGCCGACA
>JAYWGD010000457.1:0-1622 GCA_043778435.1 Myxococcales bacterium
GTCAAGTCCATGGTTTCGGTAGACATCTTGGGAAACGTCATAGTCCCGATGGACGCAGAAAAACAACCGCATTGGACGCGGTCTGTACTGTACTTTAAGACGCTGTCAGTGGCGTTGACCTGGTGCTCGGGGCCTCGGTGATGCATGACGATTCCTGCGCTGCCGAAGCACAATGATCTAAGGTTCGCGGCGTGATGCTCTCGCGCCCGCGCCGTCTTCAAGTTGCCACCGCCCTTTTCTTTGGCTGGGCGATTCTTGGGTTGTGGCGTGCGCCGTCGTCGATGGTTGAGCACGAGACCGTGTGGGGGTTGGTCGGGTTTCAGGGACTCGCCGAACTGCACGCCTTTCGCTCGGATGTGGCGCTGCAGGAAGACGACCCGCGACGTGACAAGACGCGTGCCCTTGTGGGTGAGTTTGTGGGAGAGCTTGCGACCACGCTCAACGCGGCGGACGGCATAGCCATTCGTGATGCGCGAGGCCGAACCAGCTCGCTCACACTTGTGGCCAAAGACAGCCCGCATGCCACGCCGTTGTGCGCCGCGCCGACGGACGATGCGCTTGCGGCAAAAGTCGGCATGGCGGCGCCGCGCGTGCTCTCGATGAACGACGGCTTGCACATCTCGGCGCGCGGCGAAGCGCAATGGGTACGAGGAATTTGGCTCGCAGAAACCGCAAGCCATCTTGAGGTGCGGAGCGTTTCGGACGTATGGCGAACTCCGACTTTGATGAAAGCTGATTGGTTGTTGTTGTCGCACAACGATCTGTCCGGATGGGGCGCATCGACGGTGTGTGCCGTCAAACTTGCGGGCTCTGCAGACACCACCTTTGTGCCAGAGTTGCCGCGCCCGCTGCTTCGGGAGCGCAACTTTGCATCGCAGGCGGCTCCGGTGCTTCGCGCGCGCGTGGCGCGACGCTTGCAGGTTGCATTGAGTGTCTTCTTGGCGGGCGCGCTGGGTGCAGCATCCATTGTTTTGGCGGGGCGCGGCACGGCGAAGCCCGCATCCAAGGATGCGCTGCCCGTCGTCGGGCATTTGTCGCGCGCTCCTTTGGCCGTTGCGCTCGTCGTGGCCGCGACATGCAGCGCCCTGGCTTTGATGATCTGGAACGGATAAGGCAAAGGCCCGTGTTACGCATTTTGGGGATTGAGTCGTCGTGCGACGAGACCGCGGCGGCGGTCGTGTGCGGCGACGGCACCGTGCTCTCCGATGTGGTGCGCAGCCAAGCCGCGACTCACGCGAAACATGGTGGGGTGGTGCCCGAGGTGGCCTCTCGCGATCACTTGCGCGTGATTGAGGCCGTGGTGAGCGAGGCCTTGCAAACGGCAAACGTGCATGCTGCATCCATCGATGCCATCGCCGTGACGTGCAGGCCCGGCCTCGTCGGTGGCCTCTTGGTAGGGTTGCAATTTGCAAAGACGCTCTCATGGGCGTGGAACACGCCTCTGGTAGGCGTGGACCATTTGTTTGGTCATTTGGTGAGCCCTTTTTTGCGCCGACAAGGCGAGCTGTTGACGAGCCACGATGCCGTGGGGCCAACCCCCTTGTTGCCGATGGTGAGCTTGCTTGTGTCTGGCGGACACACTGCGATTTACCTCGTGGATGCCTTGTTGCCCGATCGCGTGA